>CAYSKE010000043.1:0-5262 GCA_964431465.1 uncultured Muribaculaceae bacterium
AATGGAGATTCTTGCAGCTCAAGAGAAGGCTGAATAAGCTCGCATAATTACTCCTCAAATCCTGCTGAGCAGATTCCGCTTTCAGGTGTTAAGAAATTGTCCCGACGCTGTTGCATCGTGCATTGCAGCGTCGGGACAAAATATTTTTGCGAGGGGGGATTGGTTGATGACCACCCCAAGAGAGGTGTCAGGTCAGCCGAATTTGGAGATTTTGCGGAGTGCCTGTTCGTTCAAGATCTTTATACGACGGCCGTCGACAGTGATAATCTTTTCGGCGACAAAATTAGAGAGGGTGCGGATGGCGTTGGAGGTAGTCATGTTGGAGAGATTCGCCAGATCTTCGCGCGAGAGGTAGATGCGGAGAGTGGTGTTGTCGTCCTCGAGCCCATAGCTTTCTTTCAATGCGAGGAGAGCCTCGGCGAGACGACCGCGTATGTGTTTCTGCGTGAGATTGACAAGACGGGTATCGCTACCTCCGAGATTGCGCGAGAGCTCGTTGATGAAAAACCATGCAAGATTGATATTGTTCTGAATGAGGTCGCACACCAATGACATGGGTAGGCATCCGATTGTAGACTGCTCAAAAGCTGCCGCACTCGACACATAAGGCTCATTTGCAAAAAAAGCCCGATAACCGAAGTATTGCACCGGCCTAATGAGACGGAGAATCTGCGGACGGCCGCCAATACCGTCTTTGTAGAGCTTTACCTTGCCTTTGAGGAGACACCAGAGGTATTTAGGGGTGTCTTTTTCGGCATAGATAATCTGATTTCTATTAAAAGTCTTAATAGAAAAAGCCTCAATGATCCTGCGCTTCTCGTCGCTATCGAGCACAGCCCATATTTCGGATAGGTCCTCGCTGGCGATTTTCTCGAGGACACTACGAGTTGTCGAATCTATCATAAAAATTTGCAAACCATCTTATGTTTGCAAATGTATGGATTTCTGCGGAAAAAACATGTTATTTAACATATTTTGGATGTGGTTTAGAGAAGGAGGGATGCCAACGAGTAAACGGCAAACGCAACGACCCATGCTACAGTGGTGTTGTAGACCACCGAGAAGCACACGAATTTCCATGATCCGGTTTCTTTGGCAATGGCTGTAAGGGTGGCTATACATGGACAATAAAGCAGCACAAACACCAGAAAGGCCAGTGCCGACGCGCGGGTGAAATCGGGCTGGTGGGTGACGGGTGAAGGCTTCATGAGTTTCTCGCCGAGGGTGGCCTGCTCCGGCTCTTCGTTGCCGGTGTAGAGGACGCCGAGTGTGCTGACGATTATTTCTTTTGCAGGAATGCCTGCGACGATGGCAACGGTGGCTCGCCATGAGAGTCCGAGCGGCTGAAAAACGGGGGAAACGGCCTTTCCGATCATCTCGAGATAGGAGTCGTTTTCGGGATCAATCGAAGTGGCGTCCTGCGATGCGGCGGACTGAGGGGAATGCTGTGTATCTACGGCTGTAGTTGCGGCGCCGGAATCACTGTTGTCGCGAAGAGGGAAATAGTTAAGAGCCCAAACGATAATGCTTGCGAAAAGAATGATGCCTCCCATCTTCTGAAGGTATTGCCGGCATTTGCCCCACATGTGACGCCACGTGGCCTTAAGGGTGGGTATGCGGTAAGGGGGGAGCTCCATGACGAAGGGGGTCTCGTCGGCGAGGAAGCGGGTGCGACGCAGCAGGCGTGCGGTCACGACGGCCACGGCAATGCCTATGGCATAGATAAGCAGGAAAACAAATGCTGCGTAAGGCTCGAAGAATGTACCTATAAGAAGGACGTAGAGTGGCAGACGTGCCGAGCACGACATGAAGGGATTGATCAGGATGGTGATGAGACGCGATGATTTGCTCTCGATCGCTCTTGTGGCCATGATGGCCGGGACGTTGCATCCGAAGCCCATGAGCAGGGGAATGAATGATTTTCCGTGGAGCCCAATGCGGTGCATGATGCGATCCATGATGAATGCCGCCCTCGCCATATAGCCGGAATCCTCCATGAAAGAGATGAAGAAATAAAGGATAAGTATGTTGGGGAGGAAGACAATGACTCCGCCGACTCCGCCGATGATGCCATTGCATATAAGATCTTTGAGCGGGCCGGAAGGCATGTATTGGGCTGCCGTAGATCCAAGCCAGCTGACAAGGCTTTCGATCCATTGCTGCGGATAGGCTCCTACATAGAATGTGGCCCACATGATGAAGAACATCACGGCAATAAAAATGGGGAAGCCGAACAGGCGATTGGTGACGAATGCGTCGATAATCTTTGTGGACGCGGTGTGCTCGATTTCTGAGCGCTGCATGACTTCGGCCAGCGCGCCGGCAATAAAGCCATATTTCTCATTGGCGATTATCGAGGAGACATCTTCGTCGTAGTTGTCGGTCTGCAACTGGTGAACCAGCCGGTCGCGTGTGGACTTGAGCGTGTAGTAGCTTTCGGTATTTTCGAGGAGGGATTCGATCTCGTTGTCGCGCTCAAGAAATTTAATGGCAAGATAGCGCGGGGAGAAGTGACGCTCGACTGAGTTGTCGGATTTAATTATGTCCTTTATCTCTCCTACAGCTTTCTCGAGTTCCGCCCCGAGGCTGACGTGTATGTGGCGGACGGAAGGGTGTTTCTGCTCGAACACATGTATCACGGCGTCAAACAGCCGGTCGATGCCCTCGCCGGTGCTTGAGACGGTGGGAACGATAGGCACACCTATCATTTTTCCAAGCATCGCATAGTCGAGAGTGTCGCCGGAGTTGCGCAGCTCGTCAAACATGTTGAGAGCGACAACCATGCTCCGGTCCATGTCGATGAGTTCGGTTGTCAGAAACAGGTTTCGCTCAAGGTTTGAGGCATCGACTACATTAATAATGACATCGGGCGATTTCTCACGTAAATAACGACGCACATACAACTCTTCGGGGGAATAGGACGTGAGAGAGTAAGTGCCAGGAAGATCCACAATGTTGAATTTGTAGCCTCCATGGGAAAAAGTACCGGTCTTTGAGTCGACTGTAACGCCGCTGTAATTTCCCACATGCTCCATTGCTCCGGATGCAATATTAAACAGTGATGTTTTACCGCAGTTTGGATTTCCGACAAGAGCTACATTTATGGTGTGGATTCCTGAATGTATTTGATCGTCATGATTTTGCTTTGCGTAATCTTCGGCGTCGGCATCAATGAGGTGTGCGTGGGGCGACGATGTCTCATCCAATCTCTTGAACTCGTCGATTGTAACGACTTCGATCATTTTGGCCTCGTTGCGTCGTAATGAAATCTCGTAGCCCATCAACCGGTATTTGACAGGATCGTTGAGCGGGGCAGTGAGTACAGCCTTGATTTTACGGCCTTTTACAAGTCCCATTTCCATTACGCGCTTTCGGAATGCGCCATATCCATGCAGTCGGATAATGACTGCTTCTTCTCCTGGTTTAAGATCGGAAAGTCTCATACTGCAAAAATAATACTAATAAGTTTCTCCACGATACCTATATCTTGGTATTTTTTGATGAGTAAGCTCAGGGATACACAAAGCGATGTGGATTCAGAGTAAACAATGAAGACCTTTTTTAGGGGATAATAAGCAGGGAATTAGTGGGGTAGAGGTAAAAAAGTGGCTCAATATCGCGTTGTGACTGGTGTGAACAGCGACAGCTTTATTAGTTACCGTGAAATATCATGTTGTGAGGGGAGTAAATGATGAATAAATGTTAAAGAGAAAAATTTTTGTCACAAAGAACAATTTTGTTACAATATTTGTAATATATTTGTAATGCGATAGGCAAATGAGTAGATTATCTCGTCCGGCACTCTTGAGAGTTGAACAAATGTAAATCGAAAGAAACTTGAGGAGTTTACAAAATTCGAAAAGAGGTCAAAATGTAAAGCAGTTTTTAATTGCAAGCACATTTTGTAAGAGTAAACAGCAGGAATTCTCAAATACGAGTTTCGTTTTGGAGGTATTTGGAAGTCCTGATTCAAGAAATCAAACAGGAATTACAAAAGGGAAAAAGAGAGGCAGATGGAGTGTTATTGTATTTTATATTTTGCCACAATAATCATAAAACCAAATAATTGATACATATATTATGCAGTAATACTACAATAAATAATGTATTTTAGGTGTATACGGGTTGGATTTGGGGCATACCGGCATGCAATATGTTTGTTTATTGATAGATGTAGTATTAAACTTGAAGTTTGACTTGAATTAGTGCTGCAAGTGTCCTAATAAATCGCGGAATGCATAATCTCAGGCGTCTGATTTTGAGCTACTTATAAGCTGTGTTGTAGCGCGGTACATTTAGGTATCTCCCCATGTTGTAGGGTTGTGGAAGTGGGGATATGTTATTGATATACCTCCGGTGTTGTCAAACGTGAGTAAGGCAGAATAAGGCGTGAAATGGCATGTAAACTAGTGGTGTTATAAATGTATGGGGTGGGATAGTGTTGCTGTTTGATTCCGGGCGTTTATATTGAAAAGGCAAGAGCAGCGGTTGTTGTTGGTGTCGGGGCACTCGTGGAATTATCGATGTTTTGTATGTAAACCATAGTGCAAATGTAAATTTGCAATATTGAGTGCAAATGCAAATTAAATTGCAAAAATAAATTTGCAATTTACAAAACAATAGATTACATTTGCAATCAAAAGAACGGAATTACAAATGCACATTATATGGATCTCGTTACACGCTTAAAAGAGTATATTGCAAAAACCAGCATTCCTGTAACACAGTTTGCAGATATGTGCGGTATTGCTCGTCCTACTCTCTCTCAGTTGCTTAATGGGCGAAACAAAAAAGTGAGTGACGAGATTGTTGCAAAGATTCACTCTGCTTTCCCGTCGTTATCGGTCTATTGGCTGATGTTTGGCGAAGGAGAGATGGAGATGGGTGAAAATATTGAAATCTCAGAGGGGAAAATTTCGTCAAAAATACCGGATAATGATTCTTCATTGTTTGGCAATCAAGAAGATGAAAGTTTATTTGATATGTCGGCACCCTCGCGTGAAATGGACAAATCCGGAATAATTGAGTTTTTTGACCAAACAAAAGATAGAAACAGTGTCGAAGGGAAGCCGCAACCGTCGTCGGGGACTTCTTTTGTAAAAAAGGATGGAAATGCGGCTGCTAATGCCGATGTCGCCACGGAGCGTCGTGGTGAGGCTGTATCAATAAAGGTGAATCAAGGAGCCGGAAAGCTTATATCTAATATTGTCGTTTTTTATAGTGATAATAGCTTTCAGTCGTTCTATCCGGCATAAATGGCGG
>CAYSKE010000043.1:5362-13370 GCA_964431465.1 uncultured Muribaculaceae bacterium
TTTGAGGCCGATGATTGAAAGGATGAGTGTGGTGATGAAAAACAGGCGCCAGAAGCTTGCGGGTTCGTGAAAAAATAGGATGCCTATGATTACAGCACCTACGGCTCCAATTCCGGTCCACACGGGGTAGACTGTGCCGATAGGGAGTGTTTTAGCTGCTTTGGCCATAAGGAACATGCTCAGAGCGAGGGCGGCCAGAAATCCTCCCCACCACCAGTATTGCTCAGGTGCTCCGGCGGTTTTTGTCTTGCCGATGCAGAATGTGAAGGCGGCTTCCATCAGTCCGGCGATAATCAGGTATATCCAACTCATGCTACAAAATTACACATTTCACACTCAAATGTAGCGGCAGTTGTGTATATTTGCATGAAAATGCAGATATAATAACGCAATGGAGAGAAAATGTGTAATGGACATGGTGGTGAAGCGCAATATCGAGGCTTCCTCATCCTGTCGGCTTCTTGTGCTGTCGCCTGTCGCAGGGGAGCTTCCGCTGATACGGCCGGGGCAGTTTGTTGAAGTTAAAGTTGACGTGCCCGGCGTGCTTCTCAGGCGCCCGATTTCGGTGTGTAATGTCGAAGGAAATGACTTGTGGCTGCTTGTGAGAAGAGCCGGTAAGGCTACCGCGGAATTGTGTGACGTGGCGGTAGGAAGCAAGGTCAATATAGTCTTGCCGCTTGGAAACGGTTTTACTGTTCCTGAGGCCGGAAAACGAGTGCTTCTTGTGGGCGGTGGTGTCGGGATCGCTCCAATGCTTTATTATGCACGCCAACTTGCCTCGGCAGGCGTGGAGTTTGCGGTGCTGACAGCTGCAAAAACCAAATCGGAACTTATGCTTGTCGACGAGCTTGGCAAGTATGGTCAGGTTTACGTGGCTACCGACGATGGCTCGGAGGGGCACAAAGGTTTTGCAGCCTCGCATCCTGCGCTCGGCGAGAAATGGGATCTGGTGGCTTGCTGCGGCCCGCTCGTGATGATGAAAACGATAGCCAGCGCGTGCCGTAAGGCGGGAAACAGCTGTGAGGTGTCGCTTGAAAACCTGATGGCGTGTGGGCTCGGTGCATGCCTGTGCTGCGTGGAGCCTACGGTCGACAAGGGGAATGTGTGTGTATGCAAAGATGGTCCGGTGTTTGATGTAAATGTACTGAAATGGCAAGATTAAGCGTAGAAATCGGGGGAGGACTCACGATAAAGAATCCTGTGCTTACGGCATCTGGAACGTTTGGCTACGGAGAGGAGTTTGCTGATTTCGTGGATCTATCGAAACTTGGCGGATATATTGTCAAGGGCACAACGCTTGAGCCGCGTCAGGGAAATCCATATCCGCGCATGGCCGAAACTCCGTCGGGCATGCTGAACGCCGTGGGGCTTCAGAATAAGGGGGTTGACTATTTTATCGAGAAAATCTATCCCCGGTTGCTGAAATATGACAGCGAGATAATTGTGAATGTCTCGGGGGCTTGCATCCCTGACTATGTCGCTGTGGCGGAAAAGCTCTCGGAACTTGACCGTATCAGGGCTATCGAGGTGAATATCTCGTGTCCGAACGTGAAGCAGGGTGGCATGGCTTTCGGTACGACCTGCGATGGAGCGGGGAGTGTGACAAAGGCGGTGAGAGAGGCGTGGAAAAAGACGCTCATCGTGAAGCTGTCGCCGAATGTCACTGATATAGTGTCGATAGCTAAGGCTGTTGAAGTGGAGGGGGCTGACAGCGTGTCGCTTATCAATACAATGCTCGGCATGGCGATAGATGCGGAGCGGCGGCGTCCATGCCTGTCGACCATAACGGGCGGACTGTCGGGGCCGGCGGTTAAGCCTGTGGCTCTGAGGATGGTGTGGCAGGTTGCAAAAGCTGTTGATATTCCGGTCATAGGACTCGGCGGCATCACCTGTGGCCGCGATGCAATAGAGTTTATTCTTGCCGGAGCGACGGCGATAGAGGTGGGCACTTACAATTTCGTTAATCCTGCCGTGACATCGGAAATCGTTGATTACATTGACGATTACTGCTCGCGTCATGGAGTGAAGGATATAAACGATCTTGTCGGAGCTCTTGAGGTGTGATAAGGGCAATACATGTTTCCGTCACATAATCAGCGTTATGCCAACATCGTGATTTTTTTGGGATTTATGCTCAAAAATGATTATCTTTGTTGGAATAAACATTTGAAGTAACGAAATTCTAAAACGGTAAATGGTTGAAGAAGAAGACAAGTTTAACGACGATCGAATTCTGAAAATCAATATAGAGAATGAGATGAAATCGGCCTACATCGATTACTCGATGTCGGTGATTGTGTCTCGTGCTCTTCCAGATGTTCGCGACGGTCTCAAGCCCGTTCACCGGCGTGTATTGTTCGGCATGAACGAGATGGGCAACACGTCGAATCATCCGCATAAGAAAGCCGCCAACTGCGTGGGTGACGTGATGGGTAAATACCACCCGCACGGCGACAGCTCAATCTATGGCACAGTCGTGCGCCTTGCACAGCCTTGGGCGATGCGATATACTCTTGTCGACGGTCATGGTAACTTCGGTTCGATCGACGGCGACAGCCCTGCGGCTATGCGATACACCGAGGTGCGCCTTGAGAAGATAGGCGAGGAGATGCTTGAGGATATCGATTGCGAGACGGTGGATTTCCAGCGCAACTACGACAATACGCGAGATGAGCCGCTGGTGCTTCCGACACGCTTCCCCAATCTGCTTGTGAACGGAGCTGCGGGCATTGCCGTGGGTATGGCGACCAATATGCCTCCTCACAATCTCACGGAGTCGATCAACGGCTGTCTGGCACTTATCGACAATCCGGATCTCACGGTGTCGGATCTCATGCAGCACATCACTGCCCCTGATTTTCCCACCGGCGGCATCATCTATGGCTATCAGGGTGTGAAAGATGCCTATGAGACCGGTCGCGGCCGCATCATCATACGCGCCAAGGCCGAGGTTGAGGTGGAGAAGGATCATGAGGTGATTGTGGTGAAGGAGATTCCTTACAACGTCATCAAGGCAGATCTTATCAAATATATCGCCGATCTTGTCAATGACAAGAAACTTGACGGAATCGCCGACCTCAACGACGAGAGCGACTATAAGGGCATGCGCATCGTCATCAAACTGAAGAGCGACGCCAACTCACAGGTGGTGCTCAACAAGCTGTACAAGATGACGCAGATGCAGGCCTCGTTCAGCGTCAATAATGTGGCTCTGGTAAAGGGGCGCCCCAAGACTCTTAACCTTAAAGAGATACTTCAGGAGTTCATCGCTCACCGCCATGAGGTGGTGATACGCCGCACCCGTTTTGAATTGCGCAAGGCATCGGAGCGAGCTCATGTGCTTGAAGGACTTATCATCGCTTCGCAGAATATCGACGAGGTGATCAGCATAATCAAGAGCTCGGCTTCGCCGGAAATAGCACGTGCGACCCTCTCGGAGCGCTTCAATCTCAGCGAGGCTCAGACTGCCGCTATCGTTGAAATGCGTCTGCGCCAGCTTACCGGTCTTGAGCAGGATAAACTGCGTAACGAATACAACGAACTACAGAAAACTATCGCTTATCTCGAAAGCATCCTGAATGATGACTCGATCTGCCGCCAGGTGATGAAGGATGAGCTTATCGAGGTAAGGGACAAATATGGCGATGCACGCCGCACGGAAATCGACTATGTGGCCGGTGATTTCAACGCCGAGGATTTCTATGCCGACGAGGAGATGATCATCACAATATCCCGCATGGGATATATCAAGCGCACTTCGCTGAGCGAGTTCCGTGTGCAGAACCGTGGTGGCGTGGGCTCGCGTGGCAGTAATACCCGTGAGGAGGATTTCATCGAGTACATCTATCCGGCGTCGATGCACAACAATCTTCTTTTCTTCACCAAGAAAGGACTGCATTACCGCCTTAAGGTCTATGATATACCCGAGGGAGCCAAGAATACAAAGGGACGCGCTATACAGAACCTGCTGAATATCGCTCCCGACGACGCGATCACTACGGTCATAAAGGTGAAGGATGTGAAGGATCCGAACCTTAATCTTGTGTTCGCCACAAAGAAGGGCGTGGTGAAGCGCACCGCTCTGGTCAACTACTCGAGCTCTATTGCCGCCAAGGGCGTCAAGTCGATGGCGATAGATGAGGATGACCAGCTCGTGGGCGTCGAGCTCACCGACGGTAACTATCAGATCATGCTTGCCAACCGCAACGGTCGTGCCATACGTTTCCACGAAGATACGCTCCGCAAGAGCGGCCGCACCAGCGGTGGCGTGCGCGGCATGAAACTTGACGGTGGCGATGATGAGGTGGTAGGACTCGTGGCTGTGCCTGACGGTGCGGATCCTGATGTGCTGGTATTGTCGGAGAACGGTTACGGCAAGCGTTCGCTGCTTGATGCCTACCGTGTGACCAACCGCGGTGCAAAGGGTGTGCGCACGATGAAAGTCACTGAGAAGACCGGTGCGATGGTCGCGCTGAAGATCGTGGATGACGACAAGGATCTTGTGATCATAAACCGCTCGGGCATCACGCTGAGAATCCGCTGTGCCGATCTGCGCGTGATAGGGCGTGTGGCTCAGGGTGTGCGTCTGATCAATCTCGAGAAGCGCAATGACACGATCGCTTCGGTGTGCTGCGTAGACACTGACCCCGAGGAGGTGACCGAGGACGTTTCAATCACGGAAGCCGACATTCTGCCCGACGAGGTGGATGATGTGATCGAAGAGGATGTTGTCGAGGAGGATGACAGTCTTGACGAAGATCCCGGTGATGAGCAGGAATAACATTGAGAACGAATAAAATAATTAATTAACTAACCATAGATTATGAAAAAGGTAAGTCTCGCCGCATTGTTTTTTGCGGCTACCCTGGGTCTCTCGGCTCAGAATGCCTTGGTAAAGGAAGTGGAGCGTGAAATCAAAGCCGCCACTCCTAATTATGCTGCAGCACTCACCAAGATCGCCCCGGCTCTGACCAATGACGAAAGTGCAGGAGAGGCTATGACTTGGTATGTTGCCGGTAAGGCCGGTGTCGGTCTCTATGACCAGAACTACACCAAGATCGCCCTCGGCCAGAATGTCGACAAGGCTCAGACGGGTAACGCTCTCCGTCAGGGCATGGAGTATTTCATTAAGGCTCTTCCGCTCGACAAGGTGACCGATGCAAAGGGTAAGGTAAAAACCAAATACACCAAGGACATCGTGAAGCAGGTGCAGGGTCACTACAATGACCTCAACACTGCCGCTGTGTACTGCTGGGAGGCAAAAGATTTTGACGGCGCTTACAATGCATGGGAGATGTATCTTGATCTTCCGTCGAACAGCGAGCTCGGCGTGAAAGCTCCCGCTGACTCGACTCTGAGCGAGGTTGCCTACAATCAGGCTCTCGCAGCATGGCAGGGTGATAAGCTTGAGAATGCTATCGCTGCTTTCAACAAAGCCCGCAAACTCGGCTACAACAAGAAGAATCTCTATGACTACGCTATCGCGGTCGCTTTCCAGCTCGGCAAGACCGACGAGGTGAATGAGCTTGCCGAAGAGGCTTTCCCGCTCTATGGCAACGAGGATGTGAAGTATCTCCAGCTCATTATCAACAGCAAGATCGAGAAGAAGCAGTATGACGAGGCCCGCAAGATGCTTGACAGCGCTATTGCCGCCGAGCCCAACAACTCAAACCTCTACTTCGTTCTCGGTATCCTCGAGGAGAACCTCGAGAATAACGATGCAGCTCTGGCTGACTACCGTAAGGCTGTGGAGCTTGATCCGTCGAACGCACAGTATCAGTACAACGTGGGTCGCTCGCTCTGCAACAAGGCTTATGCTCTTGATGACGCAGCTACCAAGCAGTCGCAGGATGACTACCAGTCGATCCGCGACAATCAGGTGAATCCTCTCTTCAAGGAGGCCGCTACCTATCTCGAGGAGGCTTACAAGCTCAATCCCGATGAGATGCACGATGCTCTGGTTTATCTGCGCAACGTTTACTACAACCTCAATGATGAGGCTAACCTCAAGCGTGTGGAGGCTCTCTAAGTCACTCTAAGTGAAAAACCTTAAATCCACCGGTTGCGACGTCAAAGTTTCGAGAAGCTCTGCCGTTGAACCGGTGGTTTTGCTTATAAACAGATTCAGCTAATTCCAAAAATAGAAAAATACATTATGGGAATTGTAGACCGCTTTCTGGATTATGTGTCATGGGACACCCAGAGCGATGATATGACCAACATGACTCCCTCGACTCCGGGTCAGATGGATTTTGCCATACACCTGAAACAGATACTCGAGGAGATGAAACTAAGCGACATCACGCTTGACGACAACGGTTACCTGATGGCAACCCTGCCGTCGAACATCGAGGGGCGCAAAGTGCCCACGGTTGGCTTCATCGCTCACGTGGACACGTCGCCCGATATGTCGGGTAAGCATGTGCACCCACGCATCGTTAAGGATTATGACGGGGGTGATATCATGCTCAATGAGAAGCTCGGTATGGTGCTTTCGCCAAAGGATTTCCCGGAGCTGGAGCACTACAAGGGGCAGGATCTTATCGTGACGGACGGAACGACTCTTCTCGGTGCCGATGACAAGGCGGGTATCGCTGAGATCATCACTGCCGTGGCATATCTTCAGGAGCATCCAGAGATAAAGCATGGCGATATACGCATAGCGTTCAACCCCGACGAGGAGATCGGTCTCGGCGCACACAAATTTGACGTGGAGCATTTCGGCGCAGACTTCGCTTACACGATGGATGGCGGCGAGATCGGTGAACTGGAGTATGAGAACTTCAATGCCGCTATCGCCAAGGTGACCTTCAAGGGGCGCAACGTGCATCCGGGCTATGCCAAGCATAAGATGCTCAACTCGATGCGTGTGGCCAACCAGTTTGTGATCATGCTTCCCCGCTGGGAGACTCCCGAGCACACCGAGGGATATGAGGGATTCTACCATCTTACCTCGATCTCGGGGAGTGTGGAGGAGACTGTGCTCACCTATATCATCAGAGACCACGACAGGGATCGTTTCGAGCGTCGCAAGAAAGAGCTTGAGCATCTTGCAAGAAAGATCAACAATGAGTTTCCCGGCTGCGCTTCGATCGATATAAAGGATCAGTATTTCAACATGCGCGAGAAGGTGGAGCCGGTGATGTATATCATCAACATCGCCAAAGAGGCCATGATCGCTGCCGACGTGACGCCGAAGGTGGTGCCGATCAGAGGGGGAACGGACGGCGCCCAGCTGTCCTTCAAAGGTCTTCCCTGTCCCAACATATTTGCCGGCGGCCTCAACTTCCACGGTAAATATGAGTTCGTGCCTATTCCCTCGATGGAGAAGGCCGCTCAGGTCATTGTGGAGATCGCGCGTTTGGTGGGTGAAAAAAGCCTCTGACCGCGATGAAAACTCTTGTCGTGATAACCGGCCCGACGGCTTCGGGGAAAACCCGCGCCGCCATTGAGGTGGCCAAAGCCTTGAAATGTGAGATCATCTCGGCCGACTCACGACAGATGTATGCCGATATTCCGATTGCCACCGCAGCTCCCACCCGCGAGGAGAGAGCCGCGGTGGCTCATCATTTTGTGGGGACGCTTGCGCTGGATGCCTACTACAGTGCGGCATGCTTTGAGGAGGATGTGATGGCGCTGCTTCCACGGCTTTTCGAGCGGAGTGATTATGCGGTGCTGTGCGGAGGGTCGATGCTGTATGTCGACGCGGTGACGAAAGGGATCGATGAGATGCCCACGATCTCAGATGCCGTGCGCAGCGATGTGGCGGAGCTCTTGGAGAATGAGGGGGGCGACGGATTACTGGCAAGGTTGCGGATAAGTGATCCGGACTACTACGAGGTGGTGGATCGAAAGAATATAAAGCGCGTGGCGCACGCTCTTGAGATAATCTATGAGTCGGGGCAGACATACACGTCCTTTCGCACAGGGCGCACGAAAATGCGAAATTTCCACATATTGAAGTTCGCTATCGATATGCCGCGCGAGGTGCTCTTTGACAGGATCGCAA
>CAYSKE010000044.1:0-13310 GCA_964431465.1 uncultured Muribaculaceae bacterium
TTGTTGTCTTACCTGGATTCGAACCAAGACAGGCAGAACCAAAAACTGCAGTGCTACCATTACACCATAAGACAATCCTTAAAGCGGACCTTTTGCGGTGGATTGCTCCGGCCGCAATGGTTTCCACATTTGCAAAGCTAATTATTGTGCTGAAATCTGACAAAAGTTTTTAAGTTTTTTTTTCAACAGTGTGTGGGAAATTGTAAAAAAATATTTTTGGATATGGTGTGACTTTTGCCGACATTCGCGTTATTAAATCAATCTTCACAAATGGAACATCACGATAAGGAGGTGAAAGCCGGAAAGGGCTATACGCACGCGCAGGTTTTTGAGGCTGCAAAGGATTATTTCGGTGGCGATGAGCTTGCTGCAAAGGTGTGGGCGAGCAAGTATGCGCTTAAGGATTCGTTTGGCAATCTTTATGAGCTGACGCCTGACGACATGCACCGCCGCATAGCGCGGGAGATCGCCAGAATTGAGGCGAGGTATCCTGACGGCATGACGGAGGATGAGATTTTCGGCTATCTCAAGGACTTCAAGTATATCGTGCCGCAGGGGAGCCCGATGTCGGGTATCGGCAATGATTTTCAGGTGGGATCGCTGAGCAACTGTTTTGTGATCGGGCTGGACGGATGTCCTGATTCTTACGGCGGCGTGATGCGCATTGATGAGGAACAGGTGCAGCTGATGAAGCGGCGCGGTGGTGTGGGGCATGATCTGTCGCATATCCGTCCGAAGGGTACGCCTGTGAAGAATTCGGCTCTGACGTCGACGGGTCTGGTGCCGTTTATGGAGCGTTACAGTAACTCGACGCGCGAGGTGGCTCAGGATGGTCGCCGCGGGGCGTTGATGCTGTCGGTGTCGATAAAGCATCCGGACAGTGAGTCGTTTATCGACGCGAAGATGACTGAGGGGAAGGTGACGGGGGCGAATGTGTCGGTGAGAATCGATGATGATTTCATGCGTGCGGCTACGGCTGAGGATGCTGAGGCAAACGTGTACACGCAGCAGTATCCTGTGGATGCTAAGGGGGGTGAGGCGCTTGTGACGAAGAATATCGACGCGAAGGTGCTGTGGAACAAGATTATCCACAATGCGTGGAAATCGGCTGAGCCCGGTGTGCTGTTCTGGGATACGATCCTGCGTGAGTCGGTGCCTGACTGTTATGCCGATCTTGGTTTCCGCACGATTTCGACTAATCCCTGCGGTGAGATTCCGCTGTGCCCTTATGACAGCTGCCGCCTGCTTGCGATAAATCTCTACTCGTATGTGAAGAGGCCGTTTGAGGCTGACGCTGAGTTTGACTATGAACTGTTTGCGAAGCATGTGGGGAAAGCGCAGCGGATAATGGATGACATAATCGATCTTGAAATGGAGAAGATCGAGAAGATTCTGGCTAAGGTTGACGAGGATCCTGAAACTGCTGAGGTGAAGAGCGCGGAGCGTCATCTGTGGGAGAAGATACGTGACAAAACTCTACAGGGTCGCCGCACGGGTGTGGGTATAACTGCCGAGGGTGACATGCTTGCGGCGATGGGGCTGCAATATGGCTCGAAGGAGGCTACGGATTTCTCGGAGGATGTGCACCGCCGTCTGGCAATAGCTGCCTACGGGTCGTCGGTGGATATGGCGGAGCAGCGCGGGGCGTTCAGCATTTTTGACGCTGAGAGGGAGAAGAATAATCCGTTTATCCAGCGTCTGGCTGCCGAGGCTCCGGAGATGTATGAGAAGATGAAGCGTGTGGGACGCCGCAATATCGCGTGCCTAACGATCGCTCCGACGGGCACGACGTCGCTGATGACGCGCACAACTTCGGGTATCGAGCCGGTGTTTATGCCGGTGTATAAGCGTCGCCGCAAAATCAATCCTAACGACGAGGATGTGAGGATCGATTTTGTGGATGAAAACGGTGATGCTTTTGAGGAGTACACGGTGTATCACCCGAAGTTTGTGGAGTGGATGAAGGTGGCGGGTATCGAGCCGCTTCAGACGTACACTAAGGAGGAGCTGGATGCTATCGTGGCCAAGTCGCCTTATGCGGGCGCGACGGCCAACGACGTGGACTGGATGGAGAAGGTGAGGATGCAGGGTCGCATACAGCGCTGGGTGGATCACTCGATCTCGGTCACGATCAATCTGCCTGCCGATGTGACGGAGGAGCTTGTGGGACAGCTTTATGCCGAGGCGTGGAAGTCGGGGTGCAAGGGTTGCACGGTTTATCGCGACGGTTCACGGTCGGGTGTGCTGATCTCGCTTGAGGATAAGAAAAAGAAATCGGAGCCGCAGGTGCCTCATATCCCGGAGATAGATGAGTCGCACAGGATAAAGCGTCCGGTTGAGCTTGAGGCTGACGTGGTGCGTTTCCAGAACAACCGCGAGAAGTGGATCGCTTTTGTGGGTCTGCTCAACGGGCGTCCGTATGAGATCTTTACGGGTCTGACTGACGATGAGGACGGTATCTTCTGTCCGAAGTCGGTCTCACGCGGCAAGATCATTAAGGCTGTGGATGAGAAGACGGGGGTGAAGCGTTATGATTTCCAGTTTGTGAACAAGCGTGGCTACAAAACGACTATCGAGGGATTGTCGGAGAAGTTTAATCCGGAATACTGGAACTATGCGAAGCTGATCTCGGGCGTGCTGCGTTACGGGATGCCTATCGATCAGGTCATCAAGCTTGTGCGTGGTCTCGAACTGGATAGCCGCTCGATCAACACGTGGAAGATGGGTGTGGAACGCGCGCTGAAGAAGTATGTGCCTAATGGCGTGAAAGCCAACGGCCAGACGTGCCCGAACTGCGGACATGAGACGCTGGTGTATCAGGAGGGTTGCCTGATATGCACTTCGTGCGGGTCGTCGCGTTGCGGGTAAATGGTTCAGTCTCTGCGAGACTGCTGTGTTAATGATTTTTTGCCCCACCCTATGAGCGATTTAATCGCTCATAGGGTGGGGTTTCGCTTCGGCTTTGCCGAGTGCGGCATCTGCGATGCCGGGCTTTGAGGGGGGGGAGCTCTCGGAGGGGCTCGGAGAGCTCGGAGAATCTGGAGGACGCACGGGCCGTGCGGCACTACTTTTTTTGGGGGAGCTCTCGGAGGACTCGGATGGCTCGGAGAATTTGGAGGGCGCAGGAGCCGTGCGGCAACTCAGTGGGGTGGCGGACGTTCCATGGAACGTCCCTACAATGCGAGGGAGGAAGGATTAGTGGGGGAGGAGGTCGGAGAGGGGGATGGCCTGGAACTGGATGTCGGCCTGGCTGCCTTCGTAGAAGATGCCTATGGTTTCGGGATCGATGGAGGTGATGCAGGAGTAGCCGGCTCCGAATCCTTCGTCGAGAAGTATCCAATGGTCTTCGGGCCACGTGGCGCCGTCGTCGAAGCTCACTTTGATGGTGTGGTTGATGCGGCTGCGGTGGTGGCTGGGGTTTGTGAAAATGAGGATGTGGCGGCGCTCTCCGTCGCGGGTGTAGTCATGGCGGTAAAGTCCTCCCTGACAGGCGGGCTCAATGAGCGCTGACTGTGAGGTGGGATGCTCGGTCCAAGTTTTGCCCATGTCGGTGGTGACGCAGATGGCGCGTCCGTTGCCTTCGGTCTTGCCCCGGTTGTCGCGTTTGCGCATGTTGAGCATGAGGGAATGATCGGCAAGCTCTACTACCTGACACTCGTTGACGTTGAAGAATGCGGGCTCGCCGATTGTCCAATTATCGCCGTGATCGGCACTCCAGATGATGGTGGAGAACTGCAGCCCTTTTTCGTCGCGCCCCTCGACGGGCATGACAAGGGTGCCGTCGTGCATGGTGATGCCGCGACCGGGCGCCGGAGCAAGCAGCCACCAGTCTTTTTTCTTGAGGTCGCGGGTGAGGTTGCGGGGTGCGCTCCATGTGAGACCGTCGTCGGTGCTTTTGCTCATGAGGAACTGGCATGTCTCGGTGAGATCGTAGCCGGCTTTTGATCCTGTGCGCCACTGATGATTCCAGACGGTGGAGGTGTCGGAGAGCTCTTTTACCCACCGGTGCGTAGTGGGGTCGATGACGCCGTGCATCCAGAGACCTGAGACGTAGATGTCGCCGCAGGTTGTGTCGACAAGGATGTTGCCGTCGCTCACGCCGTTGAATTTCTCGGGTAGGTTGCCGTAGGTGCCCTGATCGAGCACGCGCTGCATGGGTTGCCATGTGCGTCCGCCGTCGGTGCTACGATTGATGGCAATGTCAATATCTCCCTGCAGGTCGTCGTCGGTGGTGTTGCGAGCGTCGTACATGGCTATGAGTGTGCCGGCATTGGTGGTGACGAGTCCGGGGATGCGTGAGGAGAAGACTCCGTCGTCGCCAGATTGACGCAGCGCGACACCAATACGGAAGGGGGCTTGATTTTCGGGAGGTGTGATGTGCAGGAAGCCTTGGCTTGTGCCGACAGTGGTGCAGCTGACTTTGACACGTGAATGCGGGTCGGCCGCGTCGTCTTTCAGGTTAAGGCAGAGCCAGCAGACAAGGGTGTCGGCAGTGACGGGCTGACTCAGGGTGAATGATATTTTTTCGCCGCGTGGCATGACGGAGGAGATCATTGAATCGGGCTCGACACCGACATATCTCGCGGGCTTCTCGTTGATGAGAAGCGATGCGCGGGTTATATCGGCAGGATCGGTAGTGCCTGACAATGAAAAGTCAAGACGGTCAAGGGTATAGGGACTCCCGGAGGTGTTGATGAACTCAAGGCGCAGTGCGGGACAATTATCCTTGAGGGTGAGAAGTGGGTGAACCGGCTGAGTGACAGTGACAGTGATCCGGTCGGTGTAGTTGCGGCATGACGCAGCGAGAAACAGCAAGGCTGTTCCCAACAGGATTTTAACGGTGTTCATGTGCTTGAATAAACGGGAGTGGCCTATCAGGATTTCTGAGCGGGGAGGAGGGAAAGGAGGGCGTCGATGGTGGCGCGGTCGTTGGAGAGGCGGGGGACTTTGCGCTGGCCGCCAAGACGACCTGTGGATGCGAGCCAACGGTCGAAGAGCCCGGCGGGGGCGGGGATGACTTCGGCGCGGTCAAGGAAAAGGTCGTGGGAACGCTTTGCGTCGTAGTCGCTGTTGACTTCACGGAGGGTGCGGTCGAGCTCGTCGGCGAACTCGCGGATGGAATCGGGCTGCCGGTCAAACTCTATGAGCCACTGATGGCGTCCGCGTGACTGGTCGCTGGTATAGACGGGGGCTGCTGTGTAGTTGATCACATGAACTCCCGTGCGGCGGCAGGCTGCGGTGATGGCCGCGTCGGCGTTATAGACCATGACTTCCTCGCCGAAAGCGTTGATAAAGTGCTTTGTGCGGCCGGCTATGGTGATGCGGAGCGGATCGGTGCTCTCGATGCGCACCGTGTCGCCGGGTGAGTAACGCCATAGCCCATTGCATGAGGTGATCAACAGCTCGTAGATCTTGCCCTGCTCAACTTCCCATGCCGGAACGGGGATGGATTCTCCCTGCTCAAGAAACTCGTAGAAGACGCCGGTGTCGAGGAGGAGGAGCATGTGGTGCAACGCGGGGTCGTCCTGCACGGCAAAGAATCCCTCGGATGCGTTGTAGGTCTCGACATAGTGCATGTCGGTATCGCCTATGACTTTGCGGTAAAGGTCGCGATAGGGGTCGAAGCAGATGCCGCCGTGGAAAAAGACTTCAATATGGGGCCAGACGTCTTTGATGGATGGCTTACCGGTGTAGTCGAGAACGCCCTTGAGAACGGCGAGAAACCATGAGGGGACGCCTGAGATATTGGTGACGTTCTGAACGGATGATGCCTTGATGAGCGCGGGGAGTTTCTGCTCCCAGTCGCTCATGAGTGATATCTTGCGGGATGGAACGCGGTAGAAGTCGTTGACGATGCGTGGCACACGCGAGATGAGTGTGGCGGAGAGGTCGCCGATGCGTGTGCCGGGTGCCACCGGGGTGTCGATAGTAGGGGAAAAGCTACCCCCGAGGATGAAGCCACGGCCGGAGAACATGCGGCTCCGCGGGTTGGAGTCGAGGTAGGCGGCTACTGCACAAGCCGCGCCGGAGATGTGGTTGGATGATAACCCCTCCCGGGTAATGGGGATGAATTTGCTACGACCGTCGGATGTGCCTGATGACTGGGCGTAGTTTCTGACCCTGCCTGGCCAAAGGATGTCGCTCTCTCCTGCCACCATGCGCATGACAAGTGGGCGGATGTCTTCGTAGTGTGTGATGGGTAGCTTTTTAGCGAAGTCGGTGTAGGATTTGATTTCGCTAAACCCATAGCGCGTGCCGACGAGTGTGGCGGCAGCTCTCCTGAGCAGACGCTCAAGAAGCCGTGACTGAATGACCTCGGTGTTTCCCTGCCAGCGCTTCATGCGCTCGGCTCTTGGAATCAAAACCTTTCGGGCTATGGGTGTGCAGTTGAGCAACGTTAGAAAGACTGAGAGGGTTATAAAAATGCAACGGCCGCCACAATAAGGGGCGACCGCACTTATTTCCAGAACACGACAGGCATGCGTGCCCGCCGCAACCGAATTACTTGCTTGCGATTTCCGACGAAACAGTCAGACGGACGCGACCCTTGGCGCGGCGACGGGCGAGCACCTTGCGGCCGTCGGGGGTTGACATTCTCTGGCGGAACCCGTGCTTGTTCACGCGCTTGCGGTTGGAGGGCTGAAATGTACGTTTCATTTTGCTTATGTCGTGATTTATTGTTTTTTAAGCGTTGTAGCAATGTGGCTGTCCACATTTTTGCGCTGCAAAGGTAGGCATTTGTTTTTTAATGTGCAACATTTTTATTGGCAGGTGAGAAGAAATCTTGAGGGTGCGTGATGGGAGAAGCGCATATTGTGGCCATTTTCGCAAAAAGATAAGTGATTTTATCGTATCTTTGCACCCATGGGATTGAAGTTAAAATATTCCTGTAGCTTTTCAAAAATGAATAAACTATTGATGCCCGCACTTGCCGGTGCGGCAATCTTGATGAGTTCAGCCATGACTGCTTGTGTGGAGTCGGAAAAATCAGAACAGAAAGAATTTGAATATGTAGTCGACCGTTTCGCCGATGTGGAAATCCTCCGCTATCAGGTGCCCGGCTTCGACGACCTGTCGCTCAATCAGAAGCAGCTGGTGTACTGGCTGACCGAGGCCGGTCTTGCCGGCCGCGACATGCTGTGGGATCAGAACTGCCGCTACAATCTGCCTATCAGGGAGATGGTGGAGGCTGTCTACACCGGTTGGGACGGCAAGAAGGATGACGAGCAGTACAAGGCTCTCGAGCAATACATGAAGCAGCTGTGGATGGGTAACGGTATCCATCACCACTACTCGATGGATAAGTTTACTCCGGGATTCAGCCGGGAATTTTTTGAGGAGCGTGTGAATGCTCTTCCGGCAGATAAAAAGCCTGAGAACGCAGCGGAACTGGTGGATGTGATCTTTAATCCTGCTCTGGTGGCAAAGCGCGTGAATCAGGCCGACGGGGCAGATCTCGTGATGACTTCGGCTGTCAATATCTACGAGCCGGGGCTGACCCAGAAGGATGTAGAGGCTTACTACAACAGCATCAAGGTGCCGGGTGATACAATGCCGGTGTCGTACGGACTAAACTCGCGCAAGGTGCGTGGTGCAGACGGCAAGGTGACGGAGGATGTCTACAGCGCAAATGGTCTATATGGCCCTGCTATCAAGCGGATTGTGGAGAACCTTGAGAAAGCTTCGGAGTTTGCGGAGAATGACGCTCAAAAAGCTGTGATCGCCAAGCTGATCGAATATTACAACACGGGTGACCTGAAGGCGTGGGATGATTACTCGATCCTGTGGCTCGGCGAAACTGAGGGTCAGGTGGATTTCATAAACGGCTTCATCGAAAGCTACGGCGATCCGCTCGGACTGACAGGCTCGTATGAGTCGATCGTGAATTTCAAGAACAACGAGGCATCGCACCGCACTGAGGTGCTGAGCGCCGACGCGCAGTGGTTTGAGGATCGCTCACCGATCGACCCCCGTTTCAGAAAAGAGGAGGTGAAGGGTGTGTCGGCCAAGGTGATCAATGCCGCAATTCTCTCGGGTGACTCTTATCCCGCAACTCCTATCGGTATCAATCTGCCGAACGCTGACTGGATCAGAGCGGCACACGGATCGAAGTCGGTGACAATCGAGAACATCACGGCTGCATACGATGCCGCATCGCAGGGTAACGGATTCAATGAAGAATTTGTGATCGACGAGCCGACAAGAGAACTTCTCGAGAAATATCTTTTCATTACCGATAATCTGCACACCGATCTGCATGAATGCCTCGGCCACGGGTCGGGTCAGCTGCTTCCCGGTGTGGATGGCGACGCGCTGAAGGCTCACGCCTCGACGCTTGAAGAAACGAGAGCTGACCTCTTTGCACTCTATTATCTCGCTGACCCTCACTTAGTGGAACTGGGGCTGCTCGATGATCCCGAAGCCTATAAAGCGGAATATTATAAATATCTGCTCAACGGCCTGATGACGCAGCTTGTGAGAATCGAGCCGGGTAAGGATGTGGAGGAAGCACACATGCGTAACCGCCAACTCATAGCGAAATGGGTGCTTGAGAAAGGTGAGCCGCACAACGTGGTGGAACTGGTGAAGAAGGATGGAAAGACTTACCTCAAAGTAAACGACTATGAGGGGCTGCGCGGGCTCTTCGGAACTCTTCTCGGAGAAATCCAGCGCATCAAGAGCGAGGGTGACTATGCTGCCGGTGCCGCACTTGTCGAGAATTACGGCGTGAAGGTTGATCCGGCTCTGCACAAGGAGGTGCTTGACCGCTACAGCGCACTCGACATCGCTCCGTATCGCGGATTTGTGAATCCGGTCTACAGTCTCGTGACGGATGCCAACGGCAATGTGACGGATGTGAAGGTGGATTACACCGAGAACTACATAGATCAGAACCTGCGCTACAGCCGCGAGTATGCGATGCCGGGGCTGAGATAATGAGAATTAAAGAAAATCAGATCAATAAATCAGACAAATGAATAATCTGCTGCGTATCGCGGTACAGTCGAAAGGTCGATTGTATGATGACACGATGGAGCTTCTGAAGGAAGCGGGAATCAAACAGAATGTGGCTAAACGCACGTTGCTTGTGCCCGCTCGTAATTTCCCGGTCGAGTTCCTCTTTCTCCGCGATGATGACATACCTGAAGCTGTGGCTCTCGGCACTGCCGATATAGGCATTGTTGGTCTCAACGAGGTTGAGGAGAAGGATGCCGACGTGAGGGTGCTTAGCGAACTTGGTTTCAGCCGCTGCCGATTGTCGCTTGCCGTTCCGCAGTTTGCGGGTTTCTCGGGTCTCGACTGGCTTGAAGGTAAAAAGATCGCCACCTCATATCCCGGCATACTTCGCCGCTTCCTTGAAAGAGAGAGGATAAACGCTCAGATCCATGTGATAATGGGTTCGGTGGAAATCGCTCCGGGCATAGGTCTGGCAGATGCTATTTTTGATATCGTATCGTCGGGGTCGACCTTGGTGAGCAATAATCTCGAGGAGGTGCACACGGTGATGCAGTCGCAGGCTGTGCTTATCGGCAGCGGCAGCGAATCACTGCCCCCTGAGAAGGAGGAGATATTGAAAGAACTCCTTTTCAGAATCGATGCCGTGAAAGCTGCCGAGGGAAAGAAATACGTGCTGATGAACGTGCCCGCCGATAAGGTGGATGAGGTGCTTGCGGTGCTTCCGGGCATAAAGAGCCCGACGGTGCTTCACCTTGCCGATCCGGCATGGCGTTCGGTTCACACCGTGATCGATGAAAAGCGGTTCTGGGAGATCATCGGGCGTCTGCGTGACGCCGGTGCCGAGGGAATCCTCGCTCTCGATATCGAGAAAATGATACTCTGATGGAGATACACATTCAGCCCCGCCGCGAGGAATGGGGCGCGTTGCTCCGCCGTGACGCCGTGGCTTCGGTGCATGAAGAGACGGCCAGAATTGTCGCCGACGTGTTTGACCATGTGGCTAAAGAGGGTGACAAGGCGGTCAAGGAGTATGAACGAAAATTTACAGGCGCTGCCCGTGAGTCGCTGAAAGTCGACGAGGCAGAGATCTCTGAGGCTGAGAAGCTGACTGCCCCGGAGCTGCGTGAGGCCATAGAGAAAGCTGCCGAGAATATCGCAGCCTTTCACGGCGCGCAGGCGATGAAGCCGATCGAAGTGGAGACGGCTCCGGGAGTGACGTGTATGCAGCGTCAGATGCCGATCGACACGGTCGGTCTCTATGTGCCGGGGGGTAACTCGCCGCTGTTCTCGACAATACTGATGCTCGGCGTGCCCGCCCGCATCGCCGGTTGCCGACGTGTGGTGATGGCTACTCCTGCCGGTGCTGACGGGAAAGTCCATCCGGCTATTCTCTATGCCGCAAAGGTGGCGGGAGTGACCGACATATACGCAATGGGTGGCGCACAGGCTGTGGCTGCCATGGCTCTGGGGACGGAGAGCGTGCCGAGAGTACACAAGATATTCGGCCCCGGCAACCGATTTGTGATGGAGGCCAAACAGCTTGCCTGCTACCGGCAGGGAACGGCACTTGACATGCCCGCAGGGCCGTCGGAGGTGATGGTGATTGCCGACAAGACGGCTTCACCGGCGTTTATCGCGGCGGATTTCCTGTCGCAAGCGGAGCATGGCCCCGACAGCCAGTCGATACTGCTCACCGACAGCCGCGAGGTGCTTGACGCCACTGTGAGGGAGATAGAGAAGCAACTTGCCGCCCTGCCCCGCCGGGAAATGATGGGGAAGTCGCTTGAACACAGCCGGCTGATAGAACTGGCGTCGATGGATGAGGTGCTTGATTTCGCCAATGAGTATGCTCCCGAACATCTGATAATCAACACGGCGGATGCCGATGAACTTGCTGCCGGGGTGAGAGCCGCGGGATCGGTGTTTATCGGGCCGTGGTCGACGGAGAGTGCGGGAGATTATGCATCGGGCACCAACCACACGCTGCCTACATCGGGTTATGCCACTGCCTACAGCGGTGTGAATCTCGACAGTTTCTGCAAAAAAATCACATATCAGCGTCTCACTCCCAAAGGTGTGAAGTCGCTTGCCAAGACCGTGATGACCATGGCTAAGGCGGAGAGCCTCGAGGCTCACAGCCGTGCAATGGAAATCAGACAGGAAGCCCTTTCTCTCACCTGACTTATGCTTACAGAAATCGAAAAACTACTGCGTCCCAATATCAGGGATCTTGAGCCATATACCTGCGCCCGCGATGAGTATAGCGGCGATGCGAAAGCATGGCTTGACGCCAACGAAAACTCGATACTCAACGGCCTGAACCGCTATCCCGACCCACTGCAGCGGCAAGTGAAGCTGCATATAGGTGAATTGCGCGGGGTGGCTCCGGAGAATATCTTTTTGGGTGTGGGAAGCGATGAGTGCATCGACATACTCTACCGCACTTTCTGCCGCCCGGGAATAGACAATGTGGTGGCTATAGACCCGTCGTACGGCATGTACTCGGTGTGCGCCGCGATCAATGACGTGGAGTACAGGCGTGTGAGTCTGCACGAGGATTTCTCGCTTGACACCGAGGCTCTGCTGAAGGCGTGCGACGCCAACACCAAAGTGATGTGGGTGTGCTCGCCTAACAACCCGACAGGCAATGCTTTCCCGCTTGATGAGATAGAAAAACTCGCGCAGTCGTTTGACGGTATTCTTGCGGTGGATGAGGCTTATGTGGATTTCTCGGACAAGGGTACGGCCGTGTCGCTTCTCGACCGCTATCCGCGTCTCGTGGTGATCCAGACGTTCTCAAAGGCGTGGGCTTCGGCTGCAATCAGACTTGGCATCGGGTTTGCTTGCCGCGATATAATCGATGTGTTCAACAAGGTAAAATATCCGTACAATATAAATATACTGACGCAGCGTCAGGCTCTTGCGGTGCTCAGTGACAAAGCCCGTATAGCTCGTACGGCCCGGGAGCTGGTGATGCTCCGAGAGGATCTCGCGAAGCGCGTGGCTGAGGTGGATATAGTGGAGAAAGTGTATCCGTCGGACGCCAATTTCATTCTTGCCAAAGTGAAGGATGCTGACGGAGAGTACAAGCGCCTGCTCGGTGAGGGGGTGGTTGTGAGAAACCGCTCGAAAGTGCATCTATGCGGCGGGTGCCTGCGTCTGACAGTGGGAACGGCTGCCGAAAACGATATGCTCGTGGCTGCCCTGAAAAGGGAGGACGTGAGCGGCATGACTGCCGAGAGTGAAACGGTGGTGGCAGGACGATGCGCAACCGTGCACCGCGTGACAGGTGAAACCGATGTAATGGTGTCGGTGGATGTGGACGGGAGCGGAAAGACCGAAATTTCAACCGGCTTAGGATTTTTTGACCACATGCTTGACCAAATCGGGCGTCACGGTGGGATCGATCTTGCGGTGAAGGTGAAGGGTGACCTCAATGTGGATGAACATCACACGATCGAGGACACGGCACTCGCGCTGGGTGAGGCTCTCGGGAAGGCACTTCGCGACAAGCGTGGACTGGAACGCTATGGCTTCTGCCTGCCGATGGATGAATGCGTGGCTACGGTGGCACTGGATTTCGGCGGACGGCCATGTCTGGTGTGGGATGTCGAGCCGTTTGTGAGGGAAAAGATCGGTGATGTCCCGACCGAGATGTTCCGTCATTTCTTCAAAAGCCTCTCGGACACGGCTAAGTGCAATATCTACATAGAAGCTAAAGGGGAGAATGAGCATCATCGCATTGAAGGGATTTTCAAGGCGTTTGCGCGCGCGCTGAAAATGGCTGTGCGCCGGGATCCTTTCAATTTCAGCTTGCCTTCGACGAAGGGGAGCTTGTGAGTGGGGAGGACTCGGAGATCGCGGAGCAATCGGAGGATTTAGAGAACTCGGAGATCGCGGAGGGCTCGGAGGATTTAGAGCACTCGGAGCACTCGGAGGACTCGGAGAATGGGGGAAGAATACCGAGGGGGAGGATAATGGGAGAATGTTGTATTAAACGTCAGTAGATGAAGAGTTCGCTCCGACTTACGGCCAGTCAGAAACAACAGCTGAAGCTTAACCCGATGCAGGTGCAGTTCGGGCGTATGCTCGAACTGACCGGTCATGAACTGGAGGATGAGATAAGGCGGACTGTGGATGATAATCCGGCGCTTGAGATCAAGGCTCCGGAGCATGAGACGGAGCACACTGACGCGGGGGAGGGGTATAACGAGAGTGCGGAAGAGATGCAGCGCGCCGATTACGCTTCGGCTGAGGAGATGCCTTTCGGGGGCGTCCAGAGCATGAAGAGGGGTGAAGCTCAGCATCCGTGGGAATCGACACACAGCGACGGGAGCGTGTCGCTCTATGAG
>CAYSKE010000045.1:0-4784 GCA_964431465.1 uncultured Muribaculaceae bacterium
GCTGCGGAGCTGCGAAACAAAAGGCGAAATTGTATCGCTGCGCTGCAGCTCTATATTAGATACCATCCTACACCGGGCTCCCATACAGTCGCCCGGTGCTAACTTTGTAACGCCGCTCCGCGGCACATCAAAAAAATGAAGCTCTTGACAAAGGCACTGTGACATAGGCTTCCGGAAAGATCTCGGGGGTATCGTCACAAAATATTTTTTATCTTGACTCCGTAAGTGAGATTTTACTTTCTAATGTCAACATTCCATTCCCCAATAGTCGTCCAACATCGTCGGCTCCGATTTTAGTAGAAATGCATTTCCCTACAAAATCTTTTAATGTGGAATAAATAGCCTCAGAAACCCTGTATGGATCTATATATATTTTATCATTGCGTGCAAGTTCTAATACAGCTTCGTTAGTGCATTTGCTAACATCCAAAGCATATCTGTTAGATGCATTATCATAGGTCAACATTCCTTCTATTGTATACTGTTGAATAAGGTCACCTTTATCTACAAAAGGTGCATCCTCGACATCAGAGCAGGCGGTGAAGCCGATAAATAGCGTGGTAAATAGAGCGGTCAGAAATAATATTTTTTTCATGAGAAACGTGATCTAATTTGGTTTAACATTTGGTCTGGCTTTGTCCGACCGCAAACTCCCTCTGCCGCCGGACAAGCTCAGGTCAATCGGGAAGTATTCATTTGTGTTTGTGTTAATTGGTTCGTAGCGCAAGATACTACATATTCGAGTGGAAACCAAATTATTCCAAACAATTATTAAAATTTATTTCAAAATCTCATAAAAAATGCCTTACCAGGCATTTACAAAAAAAGCCCGTGAAGCGGGCGCAACAATGTTAGCACCCGGTGACCGCAGGGAACCGGGTGTCATGCGTCACCACACAATGAGCTGCGGAGCTGCGAAACAAAGAGCGAAATTGTGTCGCTGCGCTGCAGCTCTATATTAAATACCATCCTACACCGGGCTCCCATACGGTCGCCCGGTGCTAACTTTGTAACGCCGCTCCGCGGCATATCAAAAAAATGCCATGTCCCCCACCACCACAAAAAAAGTGCCGCATGTATCATGCAGCACTTTTTCAGTTTTTTTTCAGAAGAAGCTATCAGGCACCCAGCTTGTTGATCATGCGGGCGAGCTTGCTCTTGAGATTCGAAGCTTTGTTCTTCGAGATGACATGCTTGCCGGCGATGCGGTCAAGAAGCGAGCTAACGCGCTTGTACTCTGTTTCTGCCTCTGCCTTGTCTGTAACCTTGCGGAGGTTGCGGACAGCATTACGAGCCGTCTTGGCATAATAGCGATTGCGCAGACGACGAACCTCCGTCTGGCGAATTCTTTTCAGCGATGACTTATGATTTGCCATTACTATGGATAATTCTTCTTATTTTAAATCCTTTTGTGTTTGGTAGCCCATAGGAGAATCGAACTCCTCTTTCAAGAATGAAAATCTTGCGTCCTAGCCGATAGACGAATGGGCCGACTTTTCAGGGATTTCCCCCTCTAAAGCGACTGCAAATATACAACCGTTAATCCTTTCTCGCAAATTTTTGTGTTAATTTTTTCTCTTTTTTTTCATTTTGCCTCTACCCGTTGCGATAAATCAAACCGGCTGGAACACTCCGCACCCTCCGATAGAGCAAATCGAAAGCAAATCTTTTCATTTAACATTTATTAGCTTTTATTTTATGCTTTACTATTTCATATCACCAAATTTTATTATAGTTTTGCACCAGAGATTAATCAACAACTCTTTTTCGGCCGCGGGCCAGAGTCTGCGGAACGATTTTGTTAGACATAGAAAGCATATAAACTTGAATTTTGGTTATGAGGGAGGCGCGTTGCTGCGAAGCAACGCACTTTCGTTTTTATAGGGGTACGTTATATGTTTTCACAATCCACACCCGCAATCTCATCGTGACCAGAGCCGGCGCATAAGCCATCCCGAGAGCAGCAACCCGGTCACTACCCCGGCAGCATCAGCAAGAAAATCCGAAAGATCACACGTCCGGCCGCTCAGCGGCTGCACCAGTTCGATCACCGCCCCCATGAGCATGACCCATCCCGCCAGATTGACGCGCACCGCGACACCCGCAATGCCGCGCCCCATCTTCACCCCCCGGCGGCACAGGTCGAAACAAACCGACAGGTACACTCCCAAAAACATCAGGCCATGCACCACCTTGTCGGTGCCCTCCCACCATCTCACATCATTGTCGGGTAGCGGATCGGGCCACAGCGTGAGCCAGAGCACCACACCCACCGTCAGCACGCTCCACCCCCACTGAGGCAGCCGGCACGCAAAGCGGCAAAGACGGCCCCACATCACAGGCGTGCAAGTTCGATGAGCAACTCGGCGATCTCCGACCGGTCAAGGCGGCGGCGCGACTGCAGTTCCGACGCAAAGTGATCGGCTATGCTTCCCACTCCGCCGTGACCGAACACCCTCACAAGCGACCGGTAGCTTTTACCCCACAAAGCGTCCACCTCATCCTTCTCGAGGCCGCACACATCCATCCCCTCCTCCTCGGCGGCGGCGCGGAGCGCATTCGCCTCATCATCGTCGGGCATCACTTTCTGCCCCACGAGGCGGCGGCAAAGCAGATTACCCTGCGCCATCCCCATGGCAAGCTGAAAATGCTTAGTCATCATCTCCCACACATCCTTGGCCGAGCAGCAAGGATTGCCCGAGAAATAAAACTCAGGAGTGAAAGCCACCGGCTCGTCGGTGCGGTCGAGATTGATTTCAAGTATATTGTCATTGTCGCTCCAGACGGCCATTGTCACGGCCATCCCCGTCAGACCGTAGCTGCGGTCCTTCTCGTCGGCATACGTAAATTTACTATTCATATACAGATATAGATTCGTAATGCAAAGATAGGGATTCAGAACAAATCCCTCAAAATATCCACCGACACAAGATTTCCCACCTTGTAGCCGTGCAGCGTGTAATATCTCAACAACTCGCGCAGGATTTCGTTGCGCTCGTCGCGTGAAAATCTATAAAATCTCGCGTTGTGCAGAGTCATGCGGGTCAGCAGCCACGCCATCTGCGATCCACGCTGGTCGAGATAATCGGAGTGCGCCGCCGGAGGCGACACCGTGAAGCGCCCCTCCCTCAGGTCGAGAAACCGCCCGCGCCGCCACGTCGACACATCGGGCTCGATACCCAGCGGCACCGTCAGCGACGCCAGCGACGCGATGTGCACATTGGCAAGCCCCCTCGACTCCCGCCCGGCGAGGCACCGCGCTATCTCCCTAACCCTGCCAAACAGCGGCTCGTCGGCCATCGGCTCGCGCAGCACCGCGCTCAGGAAGTCGGCCATAAAGAAACCCACCGCGCTCCTCACCGGGTTGAGCGTCCCATAGCCCGGCGCCACCCCGTCGTCGGGGCGCACATCCTTGATGTGAAACAGCTCACGCCCCGGAGTCACCGACGCCACGCACTCAAACGCAGCCATCGGCATCGTCAGAGCCCTCACGCGCGAAGCCGCAGCCCCCTTCCCGGCCGCGATCAACAGCCCCACGCGCCCCATCTGACGGCTGTAGGCCACCAGAATCGAACTGCGGTCACTATGCTTTATCGTGCGCAACGCCACGCATTCCAGTCGCTGATACATATCCCCAAAACTACAAAAAAATCCCCTTCCCGCCAATATCACCCGCGCCTCACCAGTGCGACACCAGCCGCAGCGGCCCCACCGGAATCAGCCTTATGCACTCCTTCACCTCCTTGGCCGCCCCCAAAGCACGCCCGCGGTAATAATTCACCATCTCCTTGTCGTGGCCGAGCCACACATGCTCCAGCACATTGAAAGCCACAGCAGCCTCCATGCGCCGGCGCAACGACAGCGCCATCCCGTCGGCCATCCCCGCAGGCAACCGCAACACGAAATCCACCTTACCGTCCACGCGGCCGGCATCATCGAGGCGGCACGACTGCAACTGCGACAGCAACGCTATCGCCAGCCCCGAGCAAGCATCCTCCACCATCGTCAGCAGCAGCCGCTCATGATCGCGCGTCACAGCGCCGTAGCACACGCCATTCTCACCCTTCACACCCGCAACGACCGTCATCGCCGAAGCCGCATAAACCTTGTCGAGCACCTCAGCCACCGACAGCTGAAACACCACATTGCTCTTCAGATCATCATTTACGTCAGTTTTCATTTCCCTCACTTGTTTTGTTGATTAAACTTCACTTCATCACATCCCCTCATCCTCAGCAGGATCCGCCGGGCGGTGCGCGGTCCGATGTAGAACCTCGGGGCATTCCCCTCGGCAAGCACGCGCGCCAGAGCCTCCGACATGCGCAGCCTTCCGTGCGCACTCACCAGCTCAGCCTCCACCCGCTCCGCGAGATCCTCCCACAGCGACCGCTTCACCCCCATCCAATCCCTGTGCCGGCTGCGCAGACGACGCCGCAGCCTGTCCGACACGCCCCGCCGCGCATAGTCAAACCCGATGTAGAACCCCGGCGCGCCACCCTCGATCGCCCTGCGCAGCACCTCACCGGCCTCCACCTCTTCACCCCGCTCCCATGCCCGGCGCAGCTCGCGCCTGTAGGCATTCACAAAATCCCTGTCCCTCTCCTGTGTGTATTCCATAGCATCAGAAAAAAATATTGTCATTTTCACATTCAGGCATAAACCACACGTGGTAGCCCGCCCTCATTTCATTGGCAAAGCTACCACACGCCCGAGCCAAAACCCGGCACTCAAATCCAAACAAAAGTTAAATCACCCACCCCACATCCCGCACCCTCTGCGCCCTC
>CAYSKE010000045.1:4884-12769 GCA_964431465.1 uncultured Muribaculaceae bacterium
CCCCCTGAGCACCGCAGGTGCGATACACATGATTAGCCCTACGCGATTGAGGCTCGGAGAGCCTGAGCGTAGGGACACCGCATGCCATCCACCTCAATGAGCGTCGGAGACGCGATATTATGGTTACTTTCTTGCCAGAGTGACACAAAAAACCTACCTTAGTGCACCATGAGTAAAGTAAACGCCCTATACCATATCGTTTTTTGCACGAAGAACAGGCAGATGACCATCAGCAACACCAGTCGTAGGGAGTTATACCGCTTTATCTGGAGCATTATTCAAAAGAAAAACTGTTATCTCTATCGCATATCAGGCACACCAAACCATATCCACATATTGCTGAATCTACATCCCCGTGTAGCATTGGCCGACATTGTGCGCGATATAAAGTCCAATTCCAGCGGATGGTTGAAATGGAACCCCCTATTCCCCGACTTTAACGGTTGGGCTAAAGAATATTTTGCCGCCACTATCTCTTATCGCGAGCGTGACCGGGTCATTGACTACATAAAAGATCAGCAGGCTCACCACGGCATTCAGGATCTCGGCGCAGAGCTGCAACTATTATGTAGCGAAGAAGGATTTGAAATTCACGAAGAAGATCTGATATAAGATACCATAGCACCGCATCTCCGATGCTACTTGAATACTGGCGATTGCCCTCCACCCCTATGCTCAGGCTCTCCGAGCCTCAATCGCATAGGGCTAACCATTGACATCGCACCCACGGTGCTCACCCTCCCCCTCACCCGTGGCTCATTTCAGCCACGACTCGGGGTTTTCTTTGGTCTTCTCGCGGCGTATCTCGAAATGCAGCACACGCATTCCGGGATTATCCTCGTCCAACGCGACCACACCCAAAGGCTGACCCGCCCCCACGCGGTCACCCTTGCCAACCGATATAGTCTCGAGGTTGGCATACACGGTGATATAGTCACCGTGGCGAAGCATCACGATATTGTTGTAGCCCGGCTGACGGAACACAGCCGACACCACACCCTCATAAACCGCCTTAGCCCAGCGGCCCGATGTGATGCCAATATCGATGCCCGGATTATCAGTCTCCACCATCGGGAGCGACGGATGCTTATGGCGTCCGAATTTCCTTACGACCTTGTATTTCCCCTCCACGGGCCATTGCAGCCGTCCGCGCGACGACCTGAAGCCGTCCGACAGCTGCGCCGCGCTCCGCGACGTCGTCGCCTCACCCTTCTCGTCGGTCTTCACCACCGTCACCATCTCGGTCGGCGTCTCATCCTCCACGCGAGCCGAAGCGTTCTTGCCGCTGCTTCCCGATGCCGGCTTGGCTTCCTGTCTCTGAGTCTTGGGAAGCTTGGACTGAGTCTGCGTCTTCGACGCCTCAGCTTGGGCGGCCTCCTGAGCTATCAGGCGGTCAAGCTCGCGGTCAAGATTGTTGATCTCCTTCTGCTTAGCGGCGATAATGCTTTTGATCTGCTGCTGCTCTTTGCGCAGGTCAGCTATCAGGCGGTCATTGTCGCGCTGCTTGATTTTCAGTTGCTCGCGGTCACGCTCAAGCGACGCTGCCGCCACAAGCCGCTCCGATTTCATCTTGTCGAGCTCCCCCTTGCGTGCCTCCAAAGCCGACTTGGCCTTACCTATCTCCTCGGCACGCCGCGCACGCCACTGCGCAAACTGCTTCATGTTGCGGTAGCGGCGCCACATCTGCCCGAACTCATCCGAGGCAAACACAAACGCCAGCTCCGACATCCCCCCGCGGTTGCGGTGGGTCGCCCGCAATGCCTGAGCATACTTCGCGCTCATGTCGGCGATTTTTGCATCGAGCTGGGCTATGGTGTCCTCCACGCAGGCGATAGCCGTGTCCATCTGCGCTATCTCCTTCCCTGCGCGCGCTATCTCCCCGTCCAGCTCCTCGATCTCGGCAGTCAGAGCCGACAGTTGCGCGAGCCGTTGCGACGTGGCGCGGCGGTTGCTCTCAAGCTGCGCGCTCGACTTCTTCAGTGCGCTGGCAGCCTCGCGGCGCTGACGCTCCACGGTAGCCTTGCTCCCCTTCGACTGTCCGGCAGCCGCAAGAGTCGCACACACCATCAACGCAAAAAGAAATCTACGCCACCACATCACCGTCGTCTCAATACTCTCCCGCTCCGAGCCATTTCAGCAGCTCGGCACTCCCGTTGATCACACGCTTCGCGTTGCGCGGACGCTTCCATTCACCCACCGCCTCCTTGTTCCATTGGGCATCGTGCAAGCCCCAGCTCACCTCAGCCGAGACATCCAGCCCCTCCACCTCAGCTTTCCAGCCGCCGCGCATCACCCCGTAGGGAGTCATCACCGTGTCGGCGGCCTCGCATATTACGCGATGGTTCCACGCCTCCGTGCTGAAGCTGTCGGGCTTTCCACCCCTGCATAGCAGCAGATCCTGCAGGCGACGTATGTCAAGCCGTCCACCCTTCACCGGATCATGGCCGAGCCGCTCACCCACCAGAGTCCCCGACATTCGGTCGTAGGCCCACAGCGAGTCGCCGGCGGCATAAAGCGAGAAAAGCTCCATCCCGAGCATCCTCACCGACAGATAGACCGACTCATCCCTCACCATCGTCAGGCGTCCCGAAGCCCCCATGCTTTTCGCGCCCTCTATGTTCAGCCGCGCCGGCACCACCACATTGCGCCAGTCATCCCCCCCGGCGACACCGGTTTTGCTCGTGCGACACCCCGCCACAGCGAGAGCCATGGCCACAGCCACGAGTATCAGTCGGTAGGTCTTCACTTCTGCAGATAGGTTTTCTGCTCTATCTTCCGCTTGAGCAGATCATTGTCGGGGCTAAGTTTCAGAGCCTCCTTCCAGAATTCAAGCGCCCGCTCCGGGTCGAGATTCATGAAATATATGTCGCCCGCGTGCTCATAGAGCTCCGAGCTCGGGTCGGTATCATGCTCCAGAGCCTTGTCGATATACTCCTTGGCAGCGTCAAATTTCTTCTGCTTGAACATCACCCACGCATACGTGTCGAGCGACGTCGAGTTCTCCGGCTCCTCCTTGATTGTCCAGAAGCTCAGTTGCTCCGCCCGGTCGAGGTCGCGGTTTTCACACGCCAGATAGTAGGCGCAGTTGTTCATCGCCAGTATGTTGGTGCCATCCGTTTCGAGCGCGACGTCATAGTAGTGAAATGCACTGTCGGTCTGATTGTTCTTGTAGAACGCATCGCCCAGACTGCACTGCATCTGCGAGAGAGTCTTCGTGTCGCGCGGGTCAGCCGACGCGATCGCCGCGCGCAGAAGCTCGATAGCCCTCACCGGATGATCGGCCACGATCTCGGCCGAGCCCGTCAGAAACGCCAGCGTAGCGTCCTTCTCATGATATTTGAGACCCCGCTCACCCGCCTCGGCAGCTTTGGCGGCATCATTGTCGCTCAGATATATCGTCACGAGCCGGTTCCAGTTCTCCACCGTAGCCGGGTCGAGATCGGCAAGTATTTCGGTCTGCTCGGCAGCCCGGCGGTAGTCACCTGTCACAGCCAGATACGACGAGAACAGGTCTCTTATCTGCGGCTCAAGCGGATGCAGGTCGGTCAGCACCGAGAATAGATTTTCGATGCGGCCGCGCTGCAGGCTGTCGGTATAGAGTCCCTGCACATATCCGCGCATCAGCTCCACCTTCTCAGCCACATCGAGATCGGGCTGGTTCAGGGCATTGAACACCTCCTTGTCATATCGTGCCGAATCGCCGTGAGCCTGATAGTATTGCGCGAGCTTGAAATAAGCCATGCCATTCACCGAGTCCACACCGATAGCACGGTTGTAGTAGTCCACTGCCGCTTCATCGCGGTGCAGAGCCATCATCACGTCACCGGCAAAAAGCATTTCGTTCACCCCCTTCGGATGCTCGGCAAGCAGCGTGTCGAGAGCGGCAAGCGTCGAAGCCGTGTCGCCTATGGAGATATAGGCGTTCATCTTCTGCGATACGATCCCCACCTCGGTGCCATGCACGCGCTGCAGCTGGTCGAAAATACCGATCGCACGCAGGATGTTGGCCGTGTCGCCCGTCGCACACAGCGCGCTTGCCAGCCTGAAACCGGCGTCAGGTTTGCGCGGATAGAGCGAGTCAAGCCGCTCCCACACCCTCAGCGCCACGTCGCCATGCCCGAGCCGCTCGCTCAGCGTGGCGAAAAACACACCCGAGTAGTAGTCGCCCGTGCCGTTCTCGTAGGCCTCAAGCATCTTGGCGTACCCCTTCTCCACCGTGGCCGAGTCAGGATCGCCACCCATCGTGTTGGCGAGAATCGTGTAGAAGCCATAGTCACTGTTCACCTCCCCCTGCGTCGAGTCAAGGCTGAAAGCATAGCCCAGCAGATCATAGGCCGACGCGTAATTGTCATCAGCAATTTTGGCACGCGCCTCAAGATAGGCGTAGTCAGCTTTGCGTGACCGTTCGGCATCACGCTTGTCACGCTCCCCCCTGTCGGGTCCAGCGGCAAACACCCCCGCGACCCCGGCAATGGCTATTAATGTAAAAATAAACCGGCGCATATCCATCTGCCTTAATTATCAGTTCACTCCGGTGTGCCCGAAACCGCCGTCGCCACGCTTGGTCTCATCCAGACGCTCCACCGGCTCCCATGCCACATGCGTGTAGTTGGTGATCACCATCTGGCAGATGCGCTCGCCGTCGTTGACCACAAAAGGCTCGCTCGACAGATTTATCAATATCACACCTATCTCCCCGCGATAGTCAGCGTCCACAGTCCCGGGAGCGTTCACTATCGAGATGCCATGTTTCAGAGCCAGTCCGCTGCGGGGGCGTATCTGGCACTCATGACCCGCCGGAAGCTGGATATAAAGCCCGGTGGGTATCAGGGCGCGCTCCAGCGGCTTCAGCACCACCGGGTGCTGAAGGAAAGCCCTCACGTCCATCCCGGCCGACTCCGGCGTGGCATACTCAGGCATCGGATGATGCGACTTATTGATAATCTTTACCTTTATGCGTTCCATAATATTATCTGTCTTTTTTATTCGTCAATACTGTAGTTAAGAAAATCTATCAGGGGCTTAAGCAGTTGCAGCCGCCGCGAAGCCTCCACCGTCCAGTCGCCGGTGAAAAATGCCTCATCGCAGCGGCAGGCTTTGCCATACTCCTTCAGGCGCAGCAGATCGGCGTCGGGATGATCCTTGGGCCACCCCTTGGGCACAGTCTTCAGCTGCTCCCCCACCCAGCCCGGAAACACGCGGTTGAGCTCCTCGTTGCCGATGATGGCGCGAAACTCCTCGATATTGTCGGTGATAGCCTTGCGCAGCTTCCTCAGAGTCGCGCTGTCAGGCTCCCACACACCGCCGAAAAGCCCCGAGAAAACATAGCTCGCGTCAGTCTCAGGACCCGCCTGTATGTAGTAGCCACCGTCGTGCGAACTTTTGCCGCGTGCGTTTATGCCCGCACACACCCACGTCTTGTAGGGCGACTTGTTGGCCGAGAACCTCACGTCGCGGTAGATTCTGAACACGCAATCCTTGGCCGACAGATGGCGCAGCGACGGATCCCACTCGCTCATGCGCGACAGCAGAAGATCCACATCATCCATCCACCCCTTGCGCAGCGACTCCCACCGCTCCTTGTTGGCGGCAAACCATGCGCGGTCGTTATGCACCGACAGCTCTCTCAGAAATCCGTATAATCCTTGCGTATCCATCAGTCAGCATCATTTCACTTCTTCCCATTCCGCATCCACGATCTGCGATTCCGTCTCGATCACTCTGCGGCGGCCGCCGTCGCTCTCCTCCACTGTCTCGCGGTAGGTCGACGAAGCCACACTTATTTCCTCATATTCCACATATTCCCCCACATCCTTGTCGATTTTCTTCTTGCGGCGAGGCTTTTTGCTACCCCCGCCGGCATTTCCCGCGCCACCGCGGGCAGCCTGCTCAAAAGCGTCCCTGACATTGCGGCGCACATCGCGCACATACATCATGCCCTTCACCACAGGCCAGAGCAGATATGCCAGAATCGCAACTATGACTAAAAATATAAACACTTCTCTATTATTTTCCTGTTATAAACTTTCCCGTCACCACTCCCTGCCGCCTGCCGCCGGCGCATGGACGTGACTACTTTTTAGCGTGGCGGCTCGCGCTCAGGATCGCATCAGCGGCACTCAGAAGCACATAAACGCCGATAGTCCACATAAGCCCCTCCACTCCTAAAAATATAACAAGAAGCAACGCCGAAATGATTAGAAGCACACGGCTCACATTAAGCATATCGGCCTTGAAAGGCCCCTTGATCTTAAATGAAAACATCGGGAGTTCCGACACCATAAGCAGCGACACGCACACGATCACCCCACAGGCACCCCACGTGCTCAGGCTGCCGCCGTCGTTCACATAGGACATAAAGCCTATCCAGAAAATAGCGTTGGCAGGGATAGGCAGACCGATAAACGACGACGTCTGCCGTGTGTCGACATTAAATTTTGCGAGACGCAGAGCACCGCACACCGCCACAAGCACCGCAACCCATGCCACCCAAGCGTCCCACTCGCCGTGACACATGCGCAGCGTGTTGTAGAGCAGCACCGCAGGAGTCACACCGAAACTCACCAGATCACACAGCGAATCGAGCTCCTTACCTATAGGCGACGAAGCGTGAAGCAGACGCGCCACCATCCCGTCGAGAAAATCAAACACCGCCGATGCCCCCACGAGCATCCAGCACACTTCCTGACGCGAAAAACCGAAGAAACCCTCTTCCGCAAGGTTTCCCGAAAGCACGATAGCTATAAACCCGCAGACCAGACTAAGGCTCGTCACGCCGTTGGGTATCCACGAAACCGCGCCCTTCGCCTTTTTATCCATATCTGCGTTCATGCTTTGTTTAATTGTGGGTCAAGATCTGGACGAAGCCGCCCCACAAGCGAGACACCGCCGGTGGTTCTATCGTCAAGTTTCACAAAAATCTCTGTTCCGATGGGCAGATAAAGGTCGACTCGCGAGCCGAATTTGATAAAGCCCATGTGGTCTTCTATGTTCGCCTCGGTACCCGGCTGCGCGTAGGTCACGATGCGGCGGGCCATCGCGCCCGCGATCTGCCTCATCAGCACCCGCTGCCCGGCCGGAGTCTCGATCACGACAGTGCTCCGCTCGTTCTCGGTGCTCGACTTCGGCAGCCATGCCGCCTGAAAGCGCCCCGAGTGGTGAGCCGTGTAGATCACCTTGCCGTCGACCGGAAACCAGTTGGCGTGGACATTGGTCGGGCTCATGAACACCGACAGCTGTATGGCATCGCATTTCAGCACCTCAGGCTCATAAACCTTCTCGAGTGCCACGACCTTGCCGTCGGCACTCGCCACAACCGCGTTCACCACATCGCCCGTAAACTTGCGGCGCGGCGACCTGAAGAAATTGACTACAAGCAGATAGAAGACTATCGACGCAGCCGTTACAACCATCGGGATCCACACCAGATCCCCGTCAAGCCATAGCCATAGAGGCACATTCAACGCCGTCAGGATCAGCGCCCCGACGATCAGTATTTCTGTTCCTTCATGGTGTATCTTTACTCGCATTCTCCTACCTGTGTTATATCAGTTCGGTCAGGCAGCTACAAATGTAGCAAACTATTCCTTATAAGAAAACTGTTTTACAATACTTTTACACTTGGACGAGACTAATTTTATCGGCGTCCACCTTTTTTCTGCTGCTCGCGCAGGGCTGCCTGTTGCTGACGCTGTGCCTCCTCCAGACGCTGCATCCACTTTGATTTCTTCCGGGGCTTGGCTGCGTTCTCGCGCATCTTCTGGCGCATCTTCTCCTCATCGGTCATCCATCTGAACATATAGGTCATGACGATCGTGATCAGAAGCGAGAGCAGATAGTAGTAGCTCAGGCCGGCGGCATAGTCGTTGAAGAAGAAGAGGAACAT
>CAYSKE010000046.1:0-6288 GCA_964431465.1 uncultured Muribaculaceae bacterium
CCTGCCCCGCCACGGTGATGCCGATCATCACCACGGTGCCATCGGTCTCATTCCACACCGAGTGAGGCACCATACCGCTCACACGGTATGATTCATTTTCCCTTACCTTCACCACATCGCTGCCGAGTCTTATCGTAGCCTCCCCCTTCACAACCACAAACAAGTGGTCATGGCTATGGGTGTGAGCCTCTGTCGGCCCGCCTCCCCCCGGCTCTATATAAGCAACGGCAGCATCCTTCATCTCCCCTTCAGCGCCCGGCACCCTTTTAGCCAGAAACTTCACATGTTTCGGCGGCGTCACGAATCCCTCTTTATCCATCATCGTCCTCTCAGAGATTCAGTTCGCTCAGAGCGTGCTCGAGTTCAGTTCCCGTCAGGCGCGTGCGCAGCTTGCCGCGATGCGCGATAGATATGCCGCCCGTTTCCTCCGACACCACGATTGCAAGCGCGTCGGTAGCCTGCGAGATACCCAGAGCCGAGCGATGACGCAACCCCAGCGAGCGGGGCACGTCGGTGTCATGGCTCACAGGCAGGATGCACCCCGCCGACGCCAGTCTGCCGCGCGCCACGATCAGCGCGCCATCGTGAAGCGGCGAGTTTTTGAAAAATATGTTCTCCACAAGGCGCGAGTTGATGAGCGCGTCGATAATATCACCCGTTTTCTCATACTCCTGCAGCGACACACCCTGCTCAATCACTATAAGCGCGCCGGTCTTCGACTTCGCCATGTTGAGGCATGAATACACCAGCGGCATCACGATCTTGCGCTTGGCCATCTCCTCGTCGCGCTCCTTGCCGTGGCTGTGATGCAGCAGTGCTTTCAGCAGTTTCCATCGCTTGCGCGATCCCAATTCCACAAGAAAGCGCTTGATCTGATCCTGAAAAAGTATCACCAGCACAAGCAATCCGATACTCATGAACTTGTCGAGCAGCGTGCCCGTCAGGCGCATGTCGAGTATCACCGAAGCAAACACCCACACGCCGATAAATGCCAGCACGCCGTAGAAAATGTTTATCGACCCCGATTCCTTCATCAGCTTGTAGAGGTAGTAGAGCAGAACCGCTACCAGCAGTATGTCAAGTAGATCCTTTATACCGAATGATGCCATCTCTGTGTCAGATTGTATTTGTGTTCTTGTTGTCGATGATTTCCAGCAGCTGGGCGGGGGAGTTGATGATATTGTTGGCGTAATGCTCCGCCAGTTCGCTTTCAGGCCTGAACCCCCACGTCACGCCTACCGACTCCACCCCCGCGCGCCATGCCGTCTCCATGTCCACACCCGAGTCGCCCGTGTAGAGCACGGCATCCTTGGCCGTAGGCGATTTCAACAGCACCTGAAACACTATCGACGGGTCAGGCTTCACCGGCACGTCGGGTTTCTGCCCCTCCATAGCCACCCAGTCCACCCACGGGAAGAAGTAAGTGATGATCCTCTCCACAGCCGACTGATATTTGTTGGAAGCCACCGCCATTTTTATTCCGCGGTTCTGCAGTTCGGCAAGCAGTTCAGGGATTCCGGGATAGGGCGTCGACGCGTCGGTCAGATGCACGTCGTAATATTCCTTGAAAAAACGCCTCACGCGCTCGATTTCGTCATCGTTGCGTGCTTCCGAGGGGAGAGCACGCTCGATCAGTTTCGTCACGCCGTTGCCCACGTAATACGGATAAGCCGACATGTGGTGGGTCGGGTAGCCACCTGCCGCGAGCGCATAGTTGGTTGCCGTGGCCAGATCGGCGATCGTGTTGACGAGAGTTCCGTCGAGATCAAATATCACTAATTCTGTTTTCATGCCTTTGGTGTGAGTCGTGAGGGGGGGGGAGGAGAGGGGAGAGGTCAGAACGGGTAGCCCACCGCGAAGTGGAAGGTGGCGTCGCGCGAGAAACGCGGATGCAGCAGCGGCCACGGCTCCTGATTCATGGCCGGGTTGCGGGCCTTCATGCCCAGATCGAGACGCAGCAGGAAATAGGTGAAGTCCATGCGCAGGCCTATTCCGTAGGAGCCCGCGATCTCCTTGTAGAAATCCTTGAACTCAAACACTCCTCCCGGCTGATTCTCGTAGTCTCTTATCGTCCATATATTTCCTGCGTCCACAAAGAGTGCTCCCTCGAGCACCCAGAAGAGCTTGCAGCGGTATTCGGCCGAAAGCACCAGATTTATGTCGCCGCACTGGTTGATGAAGTTGGTCACCGAGTTGCGCGAGTCATATCGCCCGGGGCCGAGGGTGCGCACACCCCAGCCTCTCACTCCGTTGGCGCCACCGGCATAAAAGCGTTTCTCAAACGGTATCATCGTCGAGTTGCCATAGGGGGTGGCAAGGCCAAGCGTGCCTCTGAACGCAAACGAGTTGCGCGTGTCGAGCGTGAACAGGCGCGTGTAGTCGATCTCCCCCTTGACATATTGCGCGAACTGGATGCCGAACACCTTGTAGACCCCGTCGCTACGCTTCCGCCCTGCGATTGCCGACGCGGCATAGAGCACGTTGCCGGCCGTCTCGGCGGTGACGCGGAGCGTGTAGATGTCAGGCTGCGCCACGCTTCCCCCATGTCGGCCGCTCACGCGCCGGTTGGTGCGGTAGTAGGAGTAGGCCATGTCCATGATGAAGTGATCCTCATAGCTGTAGCGCAGCAGCGGGTTGGCGGGAGCTATCGTGTTGAGAAAATCAAGCGTACTCTTCGGCAGGCTCACCACATTGAGATCCACGAGATTCCACGTGCGGCGTATGGTGTTGTTCCGTTCCGTCCAGTGGTACTTCCATCCCGCTCCGGCGATAAGGCGCGTGTACTCCGGCCGCTCCTGATAGTTGAACGTCAGCGCAACCTCACTCGTCGCCTTCACCTTGCGCTTGAAGTCGCGCGACAAAAACGGGAATTCAAACCGTGGAAACGTCAGCCCCACGTCGGTCGACACCTCGGTGTAGCGGTTGTTGATCAGTCCCTCGAGATTTCCCGAAATGCTTTCATACGACGTGCGCACCTTGGCCGTCAGCATCTCGGCGCGACGCCACAGGTTGCGGTGCTGATAGGTCACCCCTATGCCGAAGCCAAGATCACCCTCCGAGTTGGTCCCCTCGAGCTCAAACGACACCCCCTGCTTCTTTGTGCGCGACACATAGATCCACGCGTCCAGCAGCCCGTCGCCGTCGACCTCGCCCGGCACCTTGCGCATCACTATGTTCACATACTTCAGTATGCTCAGCCGGCTCAGAGCCTCGTAGGTGCGGTTCACCGCATTCTCGCTGTAGATGCTCCCCGGCTGCAGAAACACCTTCTCCTCCAGCGCGCCCGGCCGCAGATAGCGGTCAGGGCCGTAGATCACCGTCACGCCACGGTACTTCACCGAGTCGGCGCCCGCCGGAAGCGTCCCGGCGGCGATATCCGAGTTGTCGGCGTCGGTCACGATATAAACCCTGTCGATCAGATACTTTTTATGCAGATCCTTCACTCCGCCCGGTGTCCCGTCGGGGCGGTAGGGCGGACGCACCTTCATCGTCAGGTCGATCATCTTCGACCCCCCGGCGGTGTCGGCGATAAAGGTGATGTAGTCCTTCACAAACTCATAGTAGCCCTTGTTGCGCAACCGCTCGGTGATCGCCACGCGCTCAGCCTCGAGCATATTGCGGTCGAAATACATCCCCTGCCGCAAAGTGATCTTGTCGTAATCCCCCATTATGGCGGTCGACACCTCCTCGTCGGGAATGTCGTAGGTCAGCATCCTCACCACGTGCGGGCATCCCGGAGTCACGCGGTAGGTCACATCCATCTTCTTTTTGTCGGGACGCGCCGCAGTGTCCACGCTCACGCTCGCATCAGTGTAGCCGCGGTTCACGAGCGCAAGCCTCAACTGCCGGCTCGACTGTGCCGTCAGCGCGTCATCATAGATCACAGGAGCCTGCCCGAGCCGACGCAGCCATCGGTTGACCGCCTTCGTGCTGTCGCGCCCCGAGAGGTTGTAGGTCGCAAGCTGCAGCTTCATGAAGCCGAGCACCTTGTGGTTGGGTTGCTGACGCAGATAGTTGACCAGCGACGACGGTTCCACCTCCTTGCCGCAATCGGCACCCGTCGTGTCAGGCTCTACTTTGATTTTTACGCTGTTGAGCAGATATTCCCCCTCAGGCACATGCTTCACCGAGCTGCACGACCACATCAGTAGTGCGGCAGCCGCAAAAGCGATCAGACCTCTCATCGTCAGCATGGCGTTCCGTCGGGGTTCAGGCCGGCGAGCGAGCGCAGATAGAGCAGCGCCTCCGGGCCGAGGTTAAACAACAGGTCAAGTATGCTCAGCCCCCCTATGAAACCGAGCTGCCCCTGACGCACCTGATAATAGGGCACCGCTTCCGGCATCTCATCGCCCGTGGTAGGGGAGTGGTCGGTCATCACCACTTCGGCAGGCTGTCCGAGCAGTTTCATCACCGTTGCCGTTGTAGCTTCGATATAGCCACACAACCCCGGAAACCTGTCAACCGTCTCCCGCTCGAAAAACATTGCGAGATTCGGAAAGTAATGCTCAAAAAACGGCGTTCTTCCGTAGGCGCTCTCAAGCGTCACACGGTGCACGTGCCACCAGTCGCCGTGAGCCGACAGCACAGTCTGCCGCATTCCCCCCTCACCGGCATCATGGCGGCGGCTCACCGGCACCGTCAGTGCCAGCCGTCCCCTCACGTCGGCTATCTCATAGCGGTGAGTGGCCTTGTCGCGCTTGTCCCAACGCCCCGCGCCACCTATGTGCACGCGCTCACCCTTTATCGCCTCGACCCACCACGGGATCGGAGCGAAAAGACGCGGCTTCAGGCATATAGGCTCCGGCATTATACTTTACTTATCGGGGTTGGCGTCCTTGAATATACGGTTCCAGCGTATGCCGCCGTTGAAGATCGAGCGGTCTTTGTCAAACGACACAAGCACTCTCCACGGTGTCCCCACGATGTGATCCTCAGGCACGAAGCCCCAGAAACGCGAGTCAAGCGAGTTGTCGCGGTTGTCACCCATCATGAAGTAGTAATCCATCTTGAAAGTGTAGCTGTCGACAGGCTTACCGTCGATATACACCTTTCCATCCTCACCGAGCTTTGCCGTCTGATTGTTCTCATACACCCTTATCGGACGCTCATAGAGTGCCCAGTTCTCAGGCGTGAGTTCCACCGTAATCCCCTTGGCGGGTATCACGATTCCATCCTCACCACCATAGTCGAGCAGTGTCCATTCCTTTGCAAGCTGTTCAGGGAAAAGCCCCTCACCGGTGCCGGGCACCGTCTGCGCCAGCACGAGGAAACCGGGCATCGTCTGCAACCTCGCTTTCATTGCCTCGGTCATCGGCGACATATAGATCGGGGGCACCGAGCCATCCTCATTCACCTTAAATCCCATGGCGGCAACGTTGTTCACCTCGCGCGGCCCCACGGTCATCTGGTGCCGGTCATCCACCGCCACGTCGAGCGTCTCCCAGTCCTGTTCGGTCATCGGCGCGCTCATCTGGAAATAGTAGTTGAACTGCACGTTTTCAGGCTGTGCCTGAGCCACACCGTCGATATAGATAACTCCATCCTTGATTTTTAGGCGGTCACCGGGCAGCCCCACGCAACGCTTCACGTAATTCTCACGTCGGTCAACAGGCCGGTAGATGCGATCGCCGAACACCTCCTTGTTGTTCAGCACCGCCTCGCGCCCGTAGGAGCTTATCAGCGTGTAGTAATCTGGATTCTGCACCTTCGACATGATCGTGTCGCCGGCCGGGAAATTGAAAACCACAATATCGCCACGCTCCACGTCGCGCTGACCTTTAAGGCGGTGATAGGGGAGCGACGGACTGTCGAGATAGCTCTTTCCCAGCCCGAAAGGAAGCTCGTTGTGCACAAGCGGGAAATTGACCGGAGTCATCGGCACACGCGGCCCGTAGACCGTCTTGTTCACAAACAGGTAATCACCCGTCAGAAGAGTCTTTTCAAGCGACGACGACGGTATCTGGTAATTCTGTCCTAAGAAAGCAAACACAAAATAGACCAGAATCAGGGCGTAGACGATTGCATCCACCCAGCTCATCACGCTTCTCACCGTAGCGTTTTTGCTCTTCTTCCACCACGTGAAAGGGATATACCCCGTGATATAGATATCAAAAAGCAGCGCCAGCCCCAATATCAGCCACCAGTTGCCCATCCATGCCACCCAAAGCGTGTAGATGAGAGCCACGAGACCAAATCTTATCCACCTCGTGGAGCGCGTGGCAGCAATGCGCTCCTTCAGAGTCTCCGGAGCCTTATTTTCATTCCTATTATTTTCCATCCTCAATATTT
>CAYSKE010000046.1:6388-12752 GCA_964431465.1 uncultured Muribaculaceae bacterium
CGCATGAAAGCCTCCATCTCGACAAAGCCTTTCACCTCACCCTGCCCGATCCATTCGGCAGCTACAACCGCACCGAGTGCAAACCCGTCGCGGCTGTGGGCGCGGTGCTCCAGAGTGATCGTGTCCACCTCCGATTCCCACGTGATTATGTGAGTTCCCGGCACTTCACCCTCGCGCTCATGGGCTATGTAGAGTTTATCTTTGCCCGCTCCGGCATCCTCAGTCCAGCCGTCGACACCCGGAGTGCGCTCCACGATGTCCTCGGCAAGTGATCGGGCTGTGCCGCTCGGATGATCGAGCTTGTGGATGTGGTGTATCTCTTTCATCGAGGGGGTGTAGATGCCCGGCACCGAAGCCATGAGGCGGGCGGCATATTTGTTGATAGCGAAAAACAGATTCACGCCGAGGCTGAAATTCGAAGTCCAGAAAAGCGTGCCCTCTTTCGCCGCGATAAGTTTCTTCACCTCATCGAGGCTGTCGAGCCATCCCGTCGTACCCGACACCACAGGAATGCCGAGCTCCATCAGCCGCTCATAGTTACCGGCGGCAGCCGTAGGCACGCTGAACTCTATCGCCACGTCGGCATCCTTCAGCCCCGGCTGATCCCAGCCATAGCTTCCGTCGCCCGACGCGGGGTCTACGATTGCCGTGATTTCATGTCCGCGGCCCAGAGCGGACCGTTCGATTGCATGACCCATGCGGCCATAGCCTATAAGCGCGATCTTCATATCTTATGCGTTCTATTTAATTTCAATCATGCGGTGCGTCTGGAGCGACAGTCGCCACTCGGGCGACCGAAGTATCATCTCGACCGTTTCCTTGACGTTCTCGCCCGAACAAGGCTGCAAAAAGCGGTTCTTTGTGGCAAACCGCTGCGCCACCTCTTCCAGCTCGGCGAGCTCCTGCCCGGTAAACACCATTTTCACTTCGTCGGCGCGCTCCAGCATCGTCGCATCCACAAAGTAAGCCGGCGACGCCTCAGTTTTGGGCGAACAGGTGATCCAGTCCACATCACCCTTGATCGGATGCGTGCCGTTTGTTTCCACGTGCACCCGGCGGTTCTCGCGGTGCAGAGCATCGGTCAGTTCCGTCAGGTCGAAAATCGACGGCTCTCCTCCCGTCACTATCACCGTGTGCGCCCGGTATTTCATCACCTCGTCAACGATTTCATCCACGCTCATCAGCGTGGAAGCCGAGTGGTCGGTGTCGCAGAAGCTGCAACGCAGGTTGCACCCCGAGAGCCTCACGAACACCGCCGCCGTTCCCGTGTGCATCCCTTCACCCTGAAGGCTGTAGAATATTTCGTTGACAGGTAGTTTCATCTCTTTGTTTTATTCAATCGTCTACCTCGTAGGCCGCCGTGTTTCCCTCCGATTCCTGCACCTCCACCCGGTAGCAGTTCGCCACCCGCTCCTGTATCCAGCGCGCTATGTTTTCTGCGGTGGGGTTAAAGGGGAGCACCTCGTTGAAATCGGCATGATCGAGAACATCGCTCACGCTCTCCTTGATGTGGGTGAAATCGGTGACCATACCCGCCTCATTGAGCTCCTTCGCACGGCAATGCACCGTGATGACCCAGTTGTGCCCGTGCTTGCGCGTGCACTTGCTGGGGTAGGGGAGTTGCAGGGAGTGGCTCCCCGATATTTCCAGACGTTTGCTGACGTAATACATTTTTCTTTCTTAGAAGTGATTAAACCACAGCTGTCAACCCGAGTTCAGCCGCCCGCTCCATCATCAGGGCGCGAGCCTCGTCATGATCGTTGTGGATGCGCCCGTCGAGTATCGCCTCCTTCACATAGTTCTTCAGCTCACCCACAATCTTCAGGCGGTCAGGCGGATCGGTCGGTTTCATGCCGAAGGTGGCCATGATCTCATGCCCGTCGACAGGAGGCTGAAAAGTCCTTATGTGGTCACGCTCTTCAAGGTCTTTCATTTTCTCCCTGACGAGCTGGAAGTTCTGGAGCAGACGCCGCACTTTCTCGGCGTTTTTCGATGTGATGTCGGCCTCACAAAGAGTCATCAGATCCTCTATGTCCTCACCGGCATCAAAAAGCAGCCGACGCACTGCCGAGTCGGTGACTTCCTCCTCAACAAGTGCTATCGGACGCATGTGCAGCTCCACGAGTTTCTGCACATACTTCATCTTCTCGTTAAGCGGGAGTTTCAGGCTGCGGAATATCTTTGGCACCATGCGGCCACCTATGAAGTTATGGTTGTGGAACGTCCACCCCTGTTTCATGTCCCACCGCTTGGTCACCGGTTTGGCTATGTCGTGCAGCAGAGCGGCCCAGCGCAGCCACAGCGAGTCGCTCTTTGCCGCTACATTGTCGAGCACTTCGAGAGTGTGCAGGAAGTTGTCTTTGTGGCCGCGCCCCTTCACCGTCTCCACGCCCCTCATAGCGTCAAGCTCAGGCAGCACGAGCGGCAGCAGCCCCGACTCCGACAGCAGCATCCATGCTCTCGACGGTTTTTCAGCCAGCATCATCTTGCAGAGCTCGTCGGCCACGCGCTCACGCGATATTATCTCGAGGCGCGACGCATTGCGCCTGATAGCCTCCATCGTCTCCGGCACGATTTTGAAGTCAAGGCGCGCCGCAAACCTCACGGCGCGCAACATGCGCAGCGGGTCATCGCTGAAAGTTATGTCAGGATCGAGGGGAGTTCTGATAAGCCCCTTGTTCAGGTCATCTATACCGCCGAACATATCTACCACCTCGCCGAAGCAGTCACCGCTGTTCACGCAGAGCGCAAGGGCATTGATAGTGAAATCCCGACGCGACAGGTCATCCTCGAGCGTCCCGTCCTCCACGATAGGCTTGCGCGAGCCGCGGTTGTATGATTCTTTCCTCGCCCCCACAAACTCAAGCTCCATCCCCTTCATCAGCACCTGCGCCGTCCCGAAATTGCGGAACACAGTGAGCCGTGCATGTTTCTTTTCCGAGGCTATTGCTTCGGCAAGCTCAATGCCCGATCCCACAGTCACGAAATCTATATCCTTCGATTTACGGCCGAGAAGCAGATCACGCACATATCCTCCGACCACATAGGCTTTCCGCTCCAGACGGTCGGCGACACGTCCGACAGTCAGAAACGGCTCACGGGATATGGCTTCACGCAATTCTGCCATTGCAATTCTATATTTTTGGTTGTGCTTACAGTTCGATAATCTCCTCCGGCATATTGGTCAGGCACTTCAGCCCCTCGGCTGTCACGACGTAGGTGTTTTCCACACCCACCGCACCCGTGCCGGGCACCACAAACTTCGGCTCAAGAGCAATCACATTCCCCTCGGCGAGCACATCGCGCGAGCGCGGAGCTATCACCGGAGCCTCGTTGATCTCTATCCCCACGCCGTGACCTATGAAGCCCGCGTGCTGCCGGTGACCCATGAAGTAGGCGTGCAGATCATGGCTCTTCACGATCTCCTCAGCCACCTTATGCATCTCCGAAGCCTTTGTCCCCGGCACGCCCATCTTCTCGAGCGTGCGCAATATCTCCATCGAGCAGTGATGAGCTTTCTCGGCAAGCTCGCTTATCTCACCTGCCTTGTAGACGCGGGTCATGTCGGTCATGTAGCCGGTGTAATTTCCGTTCACATCCACCATCACCGTCATTCCGCTCGTGATGACCGTGCCGTCGGCACCCACCGGAAGCGACGGATCGGCACCGGCCCCACCCATCGCGAAATCATATGGGGTAGGATTGTCGGCATTGTCACCCGCAATCACATTTCCCATGAAAAGCTCCATGCTGTCGCCCGCTATGCGGAACTGCCCGAGGCACCCCGACAGACGCGACAGATGCTCTATCTCTATCTGAAATTCAAGATCCGACATTCCCGGACGATACAGTCCCGGGATATGGCGGTAGACGCTCTCCTGCTTCCGCCCCGACTGAGCGATAAGCTCGATCTCCATGGCGGTTTTCACGCTGCGGGCATCTCTCAGCGCCGCCGACAGATTGCTGGGCGCGCTCACTCCGGCCGCTGCGCTCAGACGCTCCACCACGCTGTAGATCGCCGTGTCAAGTTCCAGACCCAAAACGCCCTCGCCGACGCAGCTGAAATCTATCTCCTCAGGCTTGCGCACATACACCACATTCTCCCCCTTGAGTTCCACCGGACGCCTCACATAGTAGGTCACCGTGTCGGCGGTGATGAGGATCCACCCCACAAACACGCGGCCGGTCAGATAAAACTTCGACACATTTCCGCTCACCAAGCCCGCGGTTAGGCCGTGCGAGGCCATTGCCGCACGCACGCGCCCGAGACGGCGCGCCGATTCATCGGCCGGAATGAGCACGAGCTCAAACTCCTCGCTCCGTGGGCTGCGGCTGAAAAAATGCTCACTGTTTCGTTTCATCCTGCTTCTCCTTGTCCTCTAAGAAAAACAATCCCACCTTCGACAACCCCTGCAGAGTGTCGCAACGCATGATATGCCGCACGTTGATCGGGTGACCCGACACATGCCGCACGTGTCTCACCCCCATCTCAAGCTCTATCTCAGGAGTCAGACCCGTGCCTCGCCAGTGTCCTGCGCTGTCAGCGACCTGAAACTCCACCGTGTCCCTCACGATGCGGTTGTCGCTCTCCACACTCGATATTTCAAGCCAGAGATTGCTGTAGCGGTACGACTGATCATGGCTCACGGCCACAATGATCTCCCCCTCGCTCACGCTGTCGATATGCGTCAGATTGAAAGTGACCATCTCACCGTAGGGCCACCCCTCCTCGGGGAGCATCACGTAGACGCTGTCGTCATTGAGCGAGCGCACGCATCCCGGCGCTGCCGACAGGATTACCGGCACGGCCAATGCAGCGATATATCTTCTCAGTCCACCGGTCATCGTCGTCACCCTTCGCTCTTTTCGCCACCTCCCTGATTGCCGTGGCCACCGCGACGGCGGTTGCGGCTGCGGTTACGCTGTGAGCCCCCCTCCTTGGGTTGAGCGGGCTCCTGCGCCTTTGGCTCAGGTTGCGGTGCTTCCTGATTTCCTTTGTTTTTTTTGCCGCTTTTCCCCTTCTTGCGGCGCGACTTCGAGTCAAAGCGGTTCAGGGAGCTGTCGGCGAGTATGTCATTGTACTGTTTACCCTTCTTGGCATCCGCCTCATCGTCGCGGAGCAGCGAGCGCGGTTTCTCGCCCGCCTTGTTCATCTCGATGATTTCAAAGGCGCGCACGGCATCGATCACCGTCAGATTGGCAGCTATCTGCTTGTCCGACGAATAAGTGATCTCCCTCTTGAACACATCGGTCTTAAACACATACCATGTCGCGTCGTCAGTCTCGAGCCTTACATTCTTCTCAGGCATCTCCTTCAGGCACTCCATGTAGGCGTCCACCTCAAAGTTGAGGCAGCATTTCAGCTTCGCGCACTGCCCGGCGAGTTTCTGAGGGTTGAGCGATATATCCTGGTAGCGGGCGGCAGCAGTCGACACCGACACGAAGTTCGACATCCACGTAGCGCAGCAGAGCGGACGTCCGCAAGGTCCTATGCCACCTATTCGTGCCGCCTCCTGGCGTGCGCCTATCTGCTTCATCTCGATGCGCACCTTGAAAGTCTCGGCAAGCACCTTGATGAGCTGGCGGAAATCCACACGCTCGTCAGCGATATAGTAGAAGATAGCCTTGTTGCCGTCACCCTGATACTCCACATCGCCTATCTTCATGTTGAGTCCCAGCGACTCGGCGATGCGGCGGGAGCGTATCATCGTGTCGTTTTCGCGCGCCTTGGCCTCCTCATATTTTTCAAGATCCTGCGGTTTAGCCTTTCTGAAGATACTCTTGATAGCGTCGAAATTCTCAGCTCTGAACCCCGCGCGCCTCATCTGTATCTTCACCAAGTCACCCGTCAGTGCCACGCGGCCTATGTCGTGACCAGGCTGAGCCTCCACAGCCACCATGTCACCCTCCTCCACCTTCATTCCTTCGGGCAGACGGTAGAAACCTTTGCGGGTGTTTTTGAAGTGCACCTCCACTATCTCATAGTCAGCTCCGCCACCGGGAATGTGGGAGAGCCAGTTGGTGCACCGCAGGTTATCGCGCAGACGGCCGCAACAGCCGCCGGCGCATCCTGCCGTTTTTTGCGTCGATGCGGCGGCACTCTCCTGCCCGACCTCCTCAGGCTGGCGCGGAGTGTCGTTCACACCTCCGTTGGGCGATTCTTCCATAGCGGTCACCCCCTTTATTTCGCGTAACTTACCGAACGGGTCTCGCGTATCACGGTAATCTTCACCTGACCCGGATATGTCATCTCGTCCTGGATTCGGCGGGCGATCTCCGTCGACAGACGTTCTGTCTCCACATCGTCGATCTTGTCGGCTCCCACTATCACGCGCAGCTCGCGGCCTGCCTGTATGGCGTAGGT
>CAYSKE010000047.1:0-5050 GCA_964431465.1 uncultured Muribaculaceae bacterium
AAAAGTTATTAACAATTTTAACACAGGTAAGTTAATTAACATTTGTTAGCTTTTAGGGGGGGGTAATTTATTAAATATTCTTTATTTTTGCATCGAATTCTTTTAGGTTTTAGAAACTACTTATCACGACTTGCAGAAATCACCTTGACGCGTCACGCAGCTGTGGGATGTATGCATCTCGTATTCAGAAACTTTTTGAGGCCTTAAATTAGAAATCATACCGCTGTAAAGCAACCCGACGATCACTACCGCAACAATCTCTCCCGCAATCACTACTTAGGCGCAGCCACGCTGCATCACTACTACAATCACTACACTACTATCCGACAACCTACGGAATCACTACACTTATTAACAAAAAATCAGCAAAAAACGACCTGACAATAATTCTCTACCAGAACTACTACAATACCAATCATAAAGTAATTTTTTAAGACATGAGTATCAGAAAGCATGTAGCCGTGTTGCTTTCTTTTGTATTCTCGTTGAGTCTTTACGCTCAATCGGGAGGCAAATTCCAAGTGACCGGTAATGTAAGCGACTCCGATGGGGAGCCTCTTGCAGGTGTGACAGTTTCAGTGAAGGGGCAACCGACTATCGCAGTCGCCTCTGACATTGACGGTAACTACAAAATCTCTGTTCCCGACAAGAACAGCACGCTTACTTTCAGCTACATCGGCATGAAGCCTATGGAGGAGAAGGTGAACGGTCGCAAGGAAATCAACATCGTGATGACCAGCATGGCCATGGAGCTCGACGACGTTGTGGTCGTGGGTTACGGCAGCCAGTCGCGCGAGATGCTGACCACATCGATCTCCAAGGTCGACAGCAAGGTTCTCGAGAACGTCCCCTACACCAACCTCACCCAGGCTCTTCAGGGTTCGGTTTCGGGTGTTCGCGTTCAGAGCACTACGGGTCAGCCGGGCGAGGCATCACGTATCATCGTGCGTGGCGGTACTTCTATCGGTGACCCCGACGGTGCTGCACCTCTCTATGTTGTGGACGGTATAACCCGCGACAACATCAACCACATCTCGGCCAACGACATCGAGTCGATTCAGGTACTTAAGGACGCCGCTTCGACCTCGATCTACGGTGCCAAGGGCTCGAACGGTGTTGTGATCATCACCACCAAGTCGGCTAAGGATGGCAAGGCAACTGTGAACTACACCTACGATCTCACCTTCTCTAAGATCGGCAAGACCTACGAATTTGCCAACGCCGAGGAATATATCACATTCCAGCGTGTCAACCGCCAGACAAGTATCCCCGGCGTAAGCGAGGGCGCACAATGGTGGACAACACAGTCGGCTCCCTACGGCACCGGTAATGATATGTCGAACAATTCATGGTACACCACCCAGTACCTCACGGATGAAAATAAGCACAAACTTCAGGAAGGGTGGAAGTCGATGCCCGACCCCATTGATCCGTCGAAGACTCTTATATTCCAAGACAACAACTGGCAGAACCTTGGACTCCGCACCGGTATCTCGCACAACCATCACCTTGAGGTGGGTGGCAGCTCTGACCGCGCTAAATTCCTCGCCGGTCTCGGCTACATGAGCACCGAGGGAACTCTGAAAGGAACAGATTATGACCGTCTGTCGTTCAACATGAACGGTGAGGTGAACATTCTCAGAAATCTGAGCATTAACGCCCGCATGTACTTCACTCAGACGACCAAGAACGAATCTCCGTTCTCCATGGCGGGAGCTTTCTACCGCATCCCCGGCACTGCACCGACAACCAAGATTTACAATGAGGACGGCTCGCTCACACACGGTACAAGCTGGGGTGAGGCTAACCCGCTTTACGCGCTCAACATTGTCAATCCCAAAAATAAGACAAGAAACCAGAACCAGACCTACGTTTTCGGCGGTAACTGGAACATCCTCCCGGAGCTTTCGTTCAAACCGACTATCTCGCTGTACCGCACTCAGGACATGCACGACACCTTCATGCCGAAACATTATAACGGCCGCTACGAGGTTGACTCACGTGAGGCACGCGCCACACGCCACATGGAAACCCACTACCAGGTGGATGCCGTGCTGAACTACATCAAAACTTTCAAGGAGGATCACAACCTGAACGTGATGCTCGGTCTTAACTACACCCAGCGTGACTATGACGACGTAGGAGCAGGCGGTAAAGGAGGCAGCACCGACAACATAACTACCGTAAACGGCATTGCCGAAAAGACAGAGGCATGGAGCTCAACCTCATCAAACAAGATGATGGGTTACTTCGGACGTATCAACTACAACTACAAGAACAAGTATCTGCTTACTCTCACCGCCCGCTACGACGGCGCATCGAACCTCGGTAAGAACAACCGCTACGGTTTCTTCCCCGGTGCTTCATTGGGCTGGCGTATCGATCAGGAGGACTTCTACCCCGAGGATCTGAAGCGCAATCTTCAGGCCAAGATTCGTGGCAGCTACGGTGTGAACGGTAATATCGCCGGTCTTGCAGACTGGGCTTCCTACGGCTACTACAGCGCAGGCAAAACGCACTTCGGTAGTGCAGCAATAACAATGGGATTCCCTGCTAACGATGACGTGAAGTGGGAACGTTCAAAGACATTTGACATCGGTGCCGACTTCAAGATCTGGGACAACCGCATCGACCTGACTGTGGACTGGTTCCGCAGAAAGACGGATAACCTCATCACCATGTTCACGATGCCTTTCTCAACCGGTCTCAACGAAGTTTACACCAACAACGGTAGTCTTGAGAACAAGGGTCTTGAGATCGAGGTGAACGCACGTCTGCTCAACTTCGACAAGGATGGCGTGTGGCGCATAGGTTTCAACGCATCGAAAGTAAGCAATAAGATTCTTGCACTCCCCGAAAACGGTGTTGAAAACAACCGTCAGGGTGGCGAATACATCTATGACCCGAAGCAGGGTAAAAACGTATGGGTAGGCGGTCTTCAGGAAGGCGGCACAATCGGAACTCACCTGATTCTCTATGATTTCCAAGGTGTTTACAAGACCGACGAGGAAGCAGCCAATGCTCCGTTTGACAAGATTTGCTACTCGGAGGATCCCAACAAGACAAAATACGGAGGTGACGCAATCTTCCGCGACGTGGACGGTGACGGTGACATTGACGAGTATGACCGCGTGTACGCCGGTAACTCACTTCCTGACTGGACGGGCGGTATCAACACCACCCTCTCATGGAAAGGTCTTGAGCTCTACGTGCGTGCCGACTACACCCTCGGTCACACTATCTTCAACTGGGCAAAGAACTTCATGGACTACAGCATGAGCCATGACAGCAACTTCACAAAGGATATCGTGAAGTATTCATGGCAGAAGCCGGGCGACGATGCCAAGATGCCCCGCTACAATGTGGGTAACACATGTACTTGCAGCACCGACGGCGTTCACCAGAGCACTCTGTATGTGGAGAAAGGCGACTTCCTGTGCATGCGTGAGATCACGTTGTCGTACAACTTCTGCCCTGAGATCTTCAAGAAAGCACGCCTGACCAACGTACGCTTCGCCCTGACCGGTAGCAATCTCTTCTACATCACCGGTTACAAAGGTCTTAACCCCGAAGAGGGTGGTGTGGATGACGGCCGCTACTCGCTGCCGCGCAACATAACCTGCTCACTTGGTCTCACATTCTAAACCAAAGAAGAAATGAAATATAATTTCAATATCATAAAGAAAGCTGCGCTCGGCCTCGTGGTTGCGTCTTCAATGGTCGGTTGCGACAGCGTGCTCGATGTAAACGACGAAAGTCTCATCGGCGGCTCCTCGTTCTGGAAAACTGAGGAGGATGTAAAGGCAGCCACCATGGGTCTTTACACTTATCTGCGCTCGGTGGACGGAACACTGTTCAAACTCGGTGAATTGCGCTCGGAGACAGCGGGTCCGAACTCGCGCGGTGCCGACGGCGGCTATGGTGTATATTACTACAACACACTGGGTCCGGCAACCATGGACGTCACCTGGCATGGCTTGTACACAGTGGTCAACTATGCCAACTGCATAATCAACTATGGCGAGAATGTGAAGTTTGAGGTGGAGGCCAACAAGAACTACTATCTTGCACAAGCCTATATCTCACGTGCATGGGCTTACTTCGTGATGACCCGCGCATGGGGTGACCTGATCATCCGCACCGAGCCGGTAGAGGGCACAGCTGCCAATCTTATCTACAAGCCGCGTTCATCGAAAGAGGAAGTTATGGCTCTTATCAAGAGCGATGTGGACAAGGCTATCGAGCTTTTCGGCACACACGAGAGTTCAACCGCAGTCGCCAGCGGCCGTATTTTCTGGAATAAGGACGCAGCCCTTGCCATCAAGGCAGACGCTTACCTGTGGAGCGCCAAGGTGCTCGGCGGCGGCGAAGCTGATCTGCGCACCGCTCTCGCTACGACTCAGGAAATCATCGCTAACGCTGCTGATCATGGTCTCGAGCTGGAGAGCGACTACGCAAAGATTTTTGACTACAACAACAAATTCAACTGGGAGCTCATCTTCTGCCTTAACTACCAGAAGAATGAGGCCGAAGGTAACTACTTCTCCAACTGCTGGTGCCACCAGGGTGATGTGCCCCTGAACATCGATGAGGAGACCGACGCAATTCTGAATCCTTGCAGCGGGCAGGGCATCGCAACTCCGACCGAGACTCTGCGCAACGCCTTTGATGATGATGACACCCGCAAAGCCGGCACTTTCTTTGATGTATATGCAATCGAGGAGGATGGCAGCAAGACCTACAACACGAGCATCGTGCTGAAGGGTAAAGGCATGGTTGAGAATGGCCGCCGCTACTACATGAATCATGTGATCCTCTACCGCTTCGCTGACGTGATACTGATGCAAGCTGAGGCCAAGAATGCTCTCGGCATGGATCCGACAGATGAGATCAACATGATACGCGAGCGCGCCTACGGCGACAAGTTTGAGGATCACAAGTTTGTGGCAGGCTCTCAGGCCTACAACGACGAGGTTATCCTCGACGAGCGCCTCAAGGAGTTCTCGTTTGAGTGCAAGCGCTGGTTTGACCTCGTGCGTTTCGACAAGGT
>CAYSKE010000047.1:5150-9120 GCA_964431465.1 uncultured Muribaculaceae bacterium
CAGAGAACTCGGAGGATTCGAAACAGCAAAACTGAAGCAACCTTCATTATGGCCTGATATATTAGGATTTTAGTTATGAAAAAGTTATTTTTGGCAACGGCTTTCGCTCTGGCGGCTTTGGGCTGGGGAGTGTCGGCTAAGGAGACAACGACTCCGGGCGCCCGCAAGGTGAAGGATGTCGTGATATATGAGGATTCGCTGTTTTATGTGGCTTTCCCGTCGGTGGTGAAGGTCAACGGTGAATATATCGTGGCTTTCCGCCGCGCTAAAAACAGGGTTTATTTCAATGAGCCGTTTCCCACGCACACGGATGAGAACAGCTACTTGGTGAGCGTGCGGTCGACCGACGGCGAGCACTGGACGGAGGAACCTGACCTGATCTACGCCAACCCGTTCGGCGGATCGCAGGATCCGTGCCTGCTGGCTCTGCGCGACGGCACTCTGCTCTGCACGAGCTACGGCTGGATGAATCTGCGCGAGGATGCGATCGAGAAGCTGGCGCAGCCGGTGTGCCATGAAGGCAACTGGGTGGCCACGGGTGGCTATCTGCTCCGCTCTCACGACAAGGGCAAGACCTGGGAGGCTCCGATCACCCCGATCCCGGTGAAGGATGCGGTGTATAAGGATCCGTTCGGCAAACCGATGCCTGCCTACAACCGCGGCGCGCTCTGGGAAGGTAAGGACGGACGCATCTACTGGGTGGTGGCCTCGATGGATGACTATCCTCTGACGAAGACGTCGAACCACCTGATCTACTCTGACGACAAGGGTGAGACATGGAACTACTCGGGTCTGGTGGCTACGCACGACAAATATATCTTCAACGAGGCTTCGGCCTACGAGACTCCCAACGGTGACATCGTGGCCTTCATACGCACGGAGAACCCGGAGACGCGCGCGGTGATCTCGCGCTCGACCGACGGGGGCAAGACTTTCGAGTGGCAGCCTATGGGATGGTATGGTCACCCGCTTGCCGCTACACGTCTGCCAGACAACCGTGTGTTTCTGACCTACGGCTACCGCGAGAAGCCTTGTGGCGTGCGCGCCCGCATCCTCAACCCGGAGTGCACGGATTTCGCCACCGCCGAGGAGATAATCCTGCGCGACGACAATGGCCCGGGTACCGACGTGGGCTACTCGTGGCCTGTGGTGATGGACGACACTCACGTGCTTGTGGTGTACTACATCACTCACGAAAACGGACTGCGCTACATCGGCGGCACGATCGTTGAAATCGATCCGATAGAAAAATGAAGAAATTATCATTAATAGTTACCGGCGTGCTGCTTTTGGCAGGATGCCAACCGAAAAATGACAGCCTGATCGCAAACCGGGATGAGAAAAGTCTTTTTCTCAACACGGCTCCCGGGAAGAAGATGATCGTGGACCTTGACATGTGCACTGATGTCGATGATGCGTGTGCGATCCGCATGGCTACCGCTCTGGACGATGACAGCATCATCGACCTTCAGGCTGTCACGCTCTCGGTGACGGGTCCCAACAATCTGGAGGCCACAAGAGGCTTTCTCGTCTATGACGGGAAGCCTGAGGTGCCCATAGGCCGCAGCGTGGTGGACAATGAGCCGCACGAGTCGCCCTACTGGGACATCATGGCTGAATATGACGACGGAAACGGGGTGGTGCTCGACGCTGTGAAGCTCTACCGCAAGGTGCTTGCCGAGGCAGACAGCCCTGTGGATATCGTCACGACAGGCTATGTGACCAATCTGGAGTATCTGCTGAAAAGCGAGCCTGACGAGTATTCGCCGCTGACGGGCACTGAGCTCGTGAGGGAGAAATGCGGTCAGCTCTATGTGGTGGCAACAACTTACCCCAAGGGGCACTGCAATAACGTGCATGTGACATACGCGGCGCGCAAGGCGGCCGACTACATCAACCGGAACTGGCCTCTGCCGATCCTGTTTTTCACCAACGAGGTGGGTGGACGGCTCGTGTGCGGCGCCGGACTGCAGGCGGCCGACACCGAGAACAAGGATGTGGTGACGCGCTCGCTGCTGGCGTTCGGCACCCACGACGGCCGCGCGGCCTGGGATCCGTTCGGGGTCTGGGCGGGCGCTCTGGCGTGCGGAGAGGCAACGAAGCTCGGTTTTCGCCGCGGCAACCTGAAGATCGACGTGGCTACGGGCGACAATCAGTGGACCGACGACGAGGAGAACGGCCGTCACTTCACGATATATCCTCTGGAGAATGACCGGAACTACTACAACACCGAGATGGACAAGTGGGTTATTAAAAAGGCAAAACTTTAACAACTCTGAGTATCAATATACAATACAACCGGATGGATGGGAATACCGCAGCCTCGCGTGGGGCGGCGGTGTTCTCGTTTGTCACGATAAATCACTTCAATCTGTGTCAGGTATGAAAAATTTATTTATTTGTCTGGCTGTTGCGGCAAGCATGATGCTGACCGCTTGCGGAAACGGCAATGAGGGAGGCGACAAGAATGCCGGTGCGGTAAAGAACCCGCAAGTGAAGAACGTGATCATCGATGCCGATACGGACAATGAAGTGGATGATCTCATCGCTATCATGGCGGCTCTGAAGGCTGAGGAGCTGGACGTGATAGGGATGACGGCAGTGCAGTGGGACGGCAGAAACAACACTGTGGTGGATGGCGATGACCCGAACTGGAACAGCCGTTCGGCCTACACGAGCTGGCTGATGAACAACATCATGGCACAAATGCTGGGACGCCCCGAGCTGCCTCTGCCCAAAGGAAGCGACAAAAAAATCGTCTACAAAAAAGGGAGCGAAAACAATCAGGGTCGCGAGTGTGAGGCGGCCGACTTTATCATAGAGAAGGCTCACGGGCTGCCCGCCGGGGAGAAGCTGACGATCATCAGCACCGGCGCGCTGACCAACGTGGCCTCGGCTCTGATGAAAGACCCGACAATCGCCGAGAAGATCGCGGTGTACTGGCTCGGACAGACTTACGATGCCGAGAACGAAAAGCGCTGGATCGGCGAATATGAGTTTAATGTGTCGAACGACCTCGACGCGTTTGATCTGCTCTGCGACACTCAGGGGCTCGAATTCCACATCATGCCGACTAACGTGAGCTACGTGCTGTGGTTCAGAACCGCCCACTCGGTGAATCAGCTTGAGACGCTGGGTAGCGCGGGCAAGTTCACCGCCGACCGCTGGCGTCAGTGGATGGGTGGCAACATGGACTCGGGCCGCATCATCTGGGATCTCGCCATGATCTATGCGATCACCAACCCCGAGTGGGCTACGCAGACCAAGGTGATGACTCCCGACTGGACCACTCCGCGCGAGGTGTACCTCTTCACGGGCATCGACGCTCCGAAGATGAGGGCGAAGTTCTGGGAAACAATGGGTTGCCCCGACGAGCAATAAGAGATCAAGACAAGCGAAGAAGATGAGAATAAGCAAGACTTTAGCGGGATGCGTTGCGGCGGGACTGGCACTGTGCTGCTGGACGACGTCGTGCCGCGTGAACGTGGAGGACAAGAGCTACAACGCAGGCATTCACGTCATACCTCAGCCCAACGAGATGACAGTGGGTGAAGGCGCGTTTGAAATCAACGGCTCGACCACGATAGGCACCGAGGGTGATGAGTGGGAAAATGAGGTGGCGCTGCTAAGAGGAAAACTCGAGAAGGCAAGCGGCCTCACCATCGACCCGGCAACCGAGGGGGAGACATTCAACACAATCCTGCTCAAGAAGGACGGAAGCCTCGGCGAGGAGGAGTACAAGGTGGATGTGACCGAGGGGATGGTGACTCTCACGGCGTCGGGCCCGAAAGGAATGTTTTATGCCGTGCAGACGCTTCTGCAGCTTCTGCCGGCTGAGGTGGAGATCGCCGACGCTTCGCGCATCGACATGTCGATACCGTGCGTGAGCATCACCGACAGCCCGCGCTTCGGCTACCGCGGCCTGATGATCGACCCGTGCCGCCACTTTTTCAGCGTGGATGAGCTGAAA
>CAYSKE010000047.1:9220-12326 GCA_964431465.1 uncultured Muribaculaceae bacterium
CTCGTGGCGTTTCCGGAGCTGTCGTGCACCGGAGGGCCGTTTGAGAGCGAACAGGTGTTTGGCTACGAGGAAAACGTGTTCTGCATCGGCAACGACTCGGTGTTCACGCTCATGGAGGATGTGCTGCGAGAGGTGGCCGCGATGTTCCCCTCGGAGTATCTGCACATCGGGGGCGACGAGTGCGTGAAAAGCCGCTGGCACGAGTGCCCGCGCTGTCAGGCTCTGGCCAAACGCCTCGGGATAAAGGCTACGCCCGAGCACTCGGTGGAGGAACAGCTGCAAAGCTACGGCATAAAGCGCATGGAACGCTTCATCTCGCAGGAGCTGGGCAAACGCATGATCGGATGGGAGGAAATACTCGAAGGAGGTCTCCCCGACGAGGCTACGGTGATGAGCTGGAAAGGGACGGAATGCGGCGCACAAGCGGCTTCGACGGCCCACAACGTGGTGATGGCCTCGATGGCCGACGGCCTATATCTCTGCTCGGCGCAGGGTGCCGACGAGGTGGAACCGGCCGCGATGGGGGGGCAGTCGTATCTGAAGGATGTGTACGCCTTTGAGCCGCTCCCCAAGGAGCTTGACCCGGAGATGCACAAATATGTGATAGGCACACAGGCTTGCCTGTGGAGCGAATGGACGCCCGATGTGGAGATGCTCGAATATCTGCTCTATCCGCGCCTGATGGCTCTCGCCGAGGTGGCATGGACGGCTCCCGACAAGAAGGACTGGGAGGATTTCCAGCGTCGTCTGGACAACATGCAGGTGCGTCTGGACGAAAGGGGCATAGGCTACCACATCCCCATCCCCGAGGGTGAGCTGACGACCAACCGGGTATTCACCGGCGACTCAGTGGTGATGGCGTTTACCAACAGCCGCTCGCTCCCGATGGTGTACACCACCGACGGCCACGAGCCCGACCTGAAGTCGGCTCCCCTGCCCGACAGCCTTGTGCTGCGCGAGCCATGCACGCTGAAGGTAGCCACGGTGACTGCGGGTGGACGGCTGAGCCCCGTGCGCACGCTTGCTATCGAGAAGCAGGAATATGTGCCGGCAGTGGAGGGAGACACCACCAAGGTGCGTCTGCAGCTGGCCGACGGTCTTTTCCGCAACGACAGCGAATATGGCAAGGCAGTGTTCCACACCGACACGGTAATCGGCGCGATCTCCGACTACAACAAGAGCAATTTCGACTACAAGAAGCCGAGTCTGGCAGTCTATACCGGCTACTTCACGGTGCCCGAAACCGGCATCTACACCTTCCGCTCGCTCGCCGATGAGCTCTGGGTGGGTGACAATCGTCTGGTCTACAACCCGACCTCGTCGCGCTTCTATGAGAAAAAGACTCAGATCGCGCTCGAAAAGGGGGTACATCCGTTCCGGCTGGTGGTGTCCAACCACCTGAAGGAGGGCTTTGCTCCCGGGTGGTATGCGATCGACTTCCAGTTTGACCAGCAGAAATAAAAGCCTAAATCTTTCAGAAAACGTGGGTCGGACGCCGATTCACGTTTTTTTTGAAAGTTTTTTTCGAATACGACTTGTATGCCGAGGTAATTGTTATATTTTTGCGCTCCCATATAAACAGGCAGCGCTTAAATGATATGAAAAAAAGCATCGTATATACCCGCACGGGCGATCTGGGCACCACGGCTCTCGTGGGCGGACAGCGCGTCAGGAAATCGGCTCTGCGCGTCGACGCCTACGGTACGGTCGATGAACTGAATTCATGGATCGGGCTCGTGGCTGCCGACACGTCGGTCGACCCGACGACGCGCGGCGAACTGCAGTGGATACAAAACAAGCTGTTTGACCTCGGCTCTTATCTCGCCACCGATCCCGTGGATGAGATGACTCAGGCTCCGGGATTCGGCCAACAGACCGTGTCGCGGCTCGAGCATCAGATCGACCGCCTCGACGACGCGCTCCCCGCACTGACACAGTTCGTGCTCCCGGGAGGCACCACGGCTGCCGCACAAGCCAACATAGCACGCTCGGTGTGCCGGCGCGCCGAACGCCGCATGGTGCAACTCGCCGAAGAGTCGTGGCTCGACCCCGACACGCTGCGATTCATCAACCGGCTGAGCGACTTCCTGTTCGTGCTGTCGCGCTACCTCAACGTGACTACCGACACCCCGGAGGTGTTCTGGAAAAAAGACTGCTGAAAAGTAATAACAACTAAAAAAACGACTATACACCAATGTACTGGACACTTGAACTTGCCTCGAAACTCGAGGACGCCCCTTGGCCCGCAACCCGCGAAGAACTCATCGACTACGCAATGCGCAGCGGAGCTCCGATGGAGGTGATCGAGAACCTGCAGGAGATCGAAGACGAAGGCGAAGCCTATGAGTCGATCGAAGACATCTGGCCCGACTACCCCTCAAAAGACGATTTTTTGTTCAACGAGGATGAGTATTAAGCCAAAAATACCACCTCTTTAAGCTGAATATCAGTAAGTTATCATAAAAACCACCCTGCAATCGGGGTGGTTTTTTCTCGCCAAAAAATACCCAAAATGTGTCAAAATAAGCACTATTTTTCGCGCTTACTATCCTTCTCACTACCCACTTTTTCAAAAAAATCCCCCTTGATTTAGGAATAGTAATTAACAATTTTATATGTTATTAACATTGTTGTAGAGGACTATATATCATAGACTTATATATTGTATGACATTCAAATACCCTAAATTTTACTATTCATCTTCCTCTAAAATTTTAACAATTAAAATCCGAAAATCTCAGAGAAGAGGGTAGCGACGCGCAATTCACTAATAATTAGTATATTATCTCTTTGCACTACACATATTAACCACAAAACCAAACCGGGATAGCAATGGGGATAGTGGTATGCCAGAATGCAAAAAGTGGTAGAGCAAATGTATGCCTACCACCCAAAGTACATAATAACCTGAAAGTCTAATCCTTTATCAGCTTGCCTCTCCCACGTTGAAATTCAGGAGTTCATTAACTCTCGCTCTAAGAGTAGAAGGTAAGAACTTAGCATAGACCTTTTCAGTAGTCCATGTTGTTGTGTGCCCCATTAGTTGTGAGATAGTTTTTATATCAACCCCCTTGTTTAAAGCCCAGACTGCAAATGTATGGCGCGC
>CAYSKE010000048.1:0-4378 GCA_964431465.1 uncultured Muribaculaceae bacterium
ACAAGACCATCGACGCCCTCTACGCCTTCACCGACTGTGAGGTCTCCGTATCCCCCAACTGCTGCGTCATTTCCGACCGCAAGCCCCACTTCCTCACAATCAGCGATGTGCTCCGCCACAGCGTCAACCGCACCCGCGAGCTGCTTGCACGCGAGTTGCAGATACGCCTCGACGAGCTGGCCGCACAGCTTCATTTCGCCACTTTGGAGCGCATCTTCATCGAGGAGCGCATCTACAAGGATCCCGAGTTTGAGCAGGCACCCGATCAGCGTCACGCCGATGCCCACATCCTCAGGCGCCTCGAGCCATTCCGCGACATGCTTATCCGCGACATCACCCCCGACGATCTCCAGCGGCTCATGGAAATCAAGATGGCGCGCATCCTCCGCTTCAACTCCGACAAGGCCGATGCCGCCATTGCAGCGATCCGGGCCGACATGGAGAAGATCCGCAAGAATCTCGCCGAGATCACCGACTTTACCATCAAGTGGTTCCAAAGCCTTAAAAAGAAATACGGCGACCGGTTCCCGCGTCGCACCACCCTCCGCAGCTTCGACAACATCGAGGCGGCCACAGTAGCCGAGCGCAACGAGCGGCTTTACTTTAACCGCGCCGAAGGCTTCATCGGCACAGCACTGAAAAAAGACGAGTTCATCTGCAACTGCTCGACCCTCGACGATATTATAATCTTCTATCGCGACGGACGTTACAAAATCGTCCGTGTAGCCGATAAGATTTTTGTCGACAAAGGCGTCATCCACGTCAACGTCTTCAAGCGCAACGACTCGCGCACTGTCTACAACGTCATTTACCAGAACGGCAAAGGCGGCACCTACTACATGAAGCGTTTTGCTGTCACAGGCGTCTCCCGCGACAAAGAGTACAATCTCACCCCCGGCCTCCCCGGCACGCGCGTCGCATGGTTCACAGCCAACCCCAACGGCGAAGCCGAAGTGGTTAAAGTCACCCTCAAACCCAAGCCCAAGCTCAAGGTGCTGCAGTTCGACGTCGACTTCTCCCAGATGGCGATTAAAAACCGTTCTGCACAAGGCAACATCGTCACCCGCAACGAAGTGCATCGCCTCTCCTTGAAAGAGAAAGGAGCCTCCACACTCGGCGGACGCAAAGTCTGGTTCGACCCCGACGTCCTGCGTCTCAACTACGACGAGCGCGGCACATGTCTTGGCGAATTTATGGGACAGGATAAGATTCTCGTCGTTCTCAAGTCTGGCGAATATTACCTCACCGGCTTCAGCACAGAGCATCACTACGAAGACAACATCCTCCTCATTCAGAAGTACGACCCCGACACCATCTGGACGGCCATTCTCGACGATGCCGATCAGGGCTACCCCTACATCAAGCGCTTCATCTTCGAGCCCACAGCTAAGCCGCAGCGTTACCTCGGCGACAACCCCGCCTCATCCCTCCGGCTCCTCTCATCCACCCAGGGAGCACGCTTCCGTGTCACCTTCGGGGGCGACGACAGCTTCCGTGAGCCACTCGAGGTCGACGCATGGGACTTTATCGGCGTCAAGTCAGTCAAAGCGCGCGGAAAACGCCTCACCACCTTCACCATCGACAACATTCAGGAAATCGAGCCCCGCCTCATTGCACCCGCTCCCGACGGCGACGACGATGATGACGACTCGAAGCCTGTTGCCAACGCCGCTTCCGACCCCGACGATGACAACCTCGGCGAGACCTTCCACGAGACCTCCGACGAGGAAGTGCGCGACGAAATCAACGGTCAGACCCGCATTTTCTGAACAAAAAGCCCACCGATGCGAAATCCTCTCATATCCCTCCTCCTTCTCGTCTCGGCATCATTCGCCCTCCGGGCGCAGACGACCGAATTGCAGCTTTTGCGTCCAGCCGCATCTGCCGTTACCATTTCCGTCGGCAACTCCGATATTGTCGACACCTACCTTTCCCCCCTCACCTACTCCGGATGGAATCTCAACCTCGCCTACGAGCGTATGCAGGCCATGAAATTCTCTCCCGACCGATGGGTGTCGCGCTTCGACATTTCAATCGACGCCTCACACGGCAATAACTACGTCGGCAACGGCAGCATCTGGCGCGGCTCACTCGCTGCCTCATGGTCCATGATGCGTCGTTGGACTCTCCCCTCACGCTTCACACTCGGCGTTGGCCCCGCCGCACTCCTCTCCGCTGGTGCCATCTACAACCCCCGCAACGGCAACAACCCCGCGGCAGCCAAAGCCGCCGTTGCAGTCGGAGCCACAGCCTACGCCACACGCATGTTCCGCATCCACGGCACGCGCGTGCTCGCCCGGCTCAACACCACCACCCCGCTCCTCGGCGCATTCTTCTCACAGCAGTACGGTGAGCTCTACTACGAGATATGGCTCGGCAACCGCTCAGGCCTCGTCCACTGCGCGTGGCCCGGCGACTACCGCCAGTTCGACACAACCCTCACAGCCGACATCGAGATAGGCTCATCATGGTTGCGCATCGGCTACCGCAACTTCTTCCACTCCTCGCGAGTCTGCGACATCACCACCCGCGTCATCTCCAACTCATTCATTCTCGGCATTTCAGGCGAGTGGCTCTCACTTCGCAAAGCCACACGCATCTCCCCCTCCACCCGCATTATATCCTCTCTCTACTGATTGATCACTCCATCTATGCGCAAGTCATTCTATCTGCTCCTGCTCATCATTGCCATGATCATCCCGTCGGCGTGTCATCCCGTCGACTCCTACGATACCGACCCCAAAGGCAACTTTCAGGCTCTCTGCGACATTCTCGACCGCCACTACTGTTTTTTCCGCGAGAAAAACATCGACTGGGACAACATCCGCACCCGCTATGCGGCAATGATTGCCCCCGACATGTCACCGCAGGAGCTCTTTCAGGTCTGCTCCGATATGCTCGACGAGCTTCGCGACGGACACACCAACCTCTCCACCCCATTCGCCACATCCTACTATCGAGCTTGGTGGAGCGACTATCCCCAGAACTACAACGCCCGCATTGTCGAGCAAAACTACTTCAACTTCAACTACACCTCCGTCGGAGCTTACTACTACGGCATCCTGCCGCAAAACGTAGCCTACATCCGCTGCCCCTCATTCGAGCACACACTTGGCGACGGCAACTGGAACTACATCTTTTCATTCATCGCCACATGCGACGCACTCATTATCGACATTCGCAATAACGGCGGAGGCCGCATGGACTACGTCGAGCCACTCGTTTCGCGCTTCATTACCGAGCGCACCCTTGCCGGCTACATCTCCCACAAGACCGGACCCGCCCACGACGACTTTTCCGAGCCCTACCCCTTCTACTTCGACCCCGCGCCCGATCCCTCAATACTGTGGCTTAAGCCCGTGGCAGTGCTCACCAACCGTTCCACCTTTTCAGCCGCCAACAACTTCGCCTCCATCATGAAACTGCTTCCGCAGGTAAAACTCATCGGTGCCACCACCGGCGGCGGCTCAGGCATGCCCTTCTCCTCCGAGCTCCCCAACGGTTGGGGCATACGATTCTCCGCCTGTTCAGTGCTTGATGCGCAGGGCAACCCCACCGAGTGGGGAGTTGAGCCATCCCCCGGCTGCGCCGTCGACATGGATCCACAAGCCGCCCTCGACGGCCACGACACCATCCTCGACCACGCCATCGCCACCCTCCTCACCACCCCCTGAACCTCCCCCCCCTCATTGTACGGACGTACCATGGTGCGTCCGCCCCTCCCTCTGAGTAGGGGCGCGCGGTTCGCGCGTCCGCCCTCCACCCCTCCGCGCTCTCCGAGATCTCCGCGATCTCCCCCCCTCACCCCTTCCTCGAAATCTCCCGGGCCAGCGCAAATAGCTTCGGGTTCACATGGCAATATCCCCCCGGATTCTTGTCGAGATAATCCTGATGGTACTCCTCCGCGCTATAGAAATTACCTATGCGCATCACCTCCGTCACGATCGGAGCCTCATACCCCTTCTGTAATTCCTCAATAGCAGCATCTATCACCTTATGCTGCTCCTCGGTCGTGTAGTAGATCCCCGTGCGGTATTGCGTACCGATATCGTTACCCTGTCGGTTTCTTATTGTCGGGTCAATAGTCAGGAAAAATAGATTCAGCAGAAACCGCAGATCCACCACACCCTCATCATATTCCACCTTCACCGTCTCCACCGCGCGTGTCTCGCCCGTTTTCACCTCCCCGTAACTCGGATTCTCCACTATTGAGTTAGCATAACCCACTTCAGTGTCAGTCACGCCATATATTTGTTTCATGAAATGCTCCGTACCCCAGAAGCATCCACCTGCAAAATAAATTGTTGCCATAATATCTCACTACATTTTATGAGCAGAGGGCGCACAACCGCGCGCCCCCGCTCCAATTCATAATTCA
>CAYSKE010000048.1:4478-6867 GCA_964431465.1 uncultured Muribaculaceae bacterium
ATTCTTATCGCATCGGTTGTCAGCGGTTCCGCCGGATGCACCATGTTGTACTGATCGCCGTTCACACCATAGCTGTCCGTGGTGTAGAGCTGCATCGGCACCCATTTTCCATCCTTCATGTAATCCAGAGTCCACGACTGCGGCAGCTTCACGCCACCGTTATCGTTGTACCAGTACACCGACACACTCTCCACCTTCTGCGCCTCCTTCAGGTGTATCTCCACCTTCTGGGCGTCACCGTTGCGCGGCCACGAAGTCCAGCGCGGGATAGAGCCGTCATTGGAGCTCGACGGAATCTTCCCGTCAGCCACTGCGTATGGATCATCACCCGTGTAGGTATAGGTCACAAACACCTCCTTGACATTCCCCGTTGCCGGGAAAAGGCTTGCCACAGCCGACTCAGGATCCTTCGCAAACCACACGTTCATCGTCCCGTTGTCACCGCGGTTGTTCCATGCATAATAGGGGATAAGCGTCAGAGGACCGCTATGTATCTTCTGAACACTATCCACCGCCATAGCCGGTATTGTGATGTAGGGGATTCCCGAAAGCACACCCTCATTGAAGCGGCCGGTTGTACCCTGTTCACCTATTTCGCTCACCACATACGACGAAGCCTGATAAGCATTGTCCACACCCTCGGCGCAGAGCACGAGCGGCCCACGGGTAAGAGCCACCCGGTTCAGGTCTGCTTCCACACGCTCATCCGCCTTCGAGTAGCGGAGCGGCATCGGTATGGTCATCTCGATCTTGTCACCGGCATTCCATTTGCGCTTCACCGGCACAAAACCGTTCTGCACCTTGCCGCCGACCTCTTTGCCGTTCACCTTTATTGTCGGCTTGGCAGCCTTCACATCGTCAGCATAGCTGTAGAGCTCACCCGGCACAAATCTGTCGGTCGACCAGGTCGGTATGCGCATCCACATTGTGAATTCCTGCCCCTCCTGCTCGGGAGTGACCTCGATCTCCACATTTCCGTCAAACGGGTAGCCGGTGCGCTGCTTCAGATCCACCTTTCCGTTCTCGAGCTCCACCGCGCCGTCGCTACCGACATAGAGAGCGCAGTACACATCATCACCGTCATGAGTGTAGATCATTCCCGACACCTGCGGGATAAGGCGTGCCATGTTCGAGGGGCAACAAGCTGTCCCGAACCACGGCGAGCGTCCGGCGCGTCCGTGATTGAATGCCTTGCGGCCGTCAGCCTCAAGCACATTCACATAGAAGAAGCGGTTACCCTCTATGTTCACGCCGGCAAGCACATTGTTGTAGAGTGCCACCTCAGCCACGTCAAGATATTTCGCATCACCTGTGGCGAGGAACATTCGGTAGTTGAAAAGCACGTTGCCCACGGCTGCGCACGTCTCGTCGTAGGTGTCCTTGTTCGGAAGCACGTATGCCGGGCCGAAGCCCTCGATACCCGGCACGGCACCCAATCCGCCATTGATATGCATCTTCGCATCCACGTAGTCATGCCAGATGCTTTCAAGCGGAGCAATAAGCGTTGTGTCGCCCGTCGCGCCCATCACGTCGGCCATACCCGAGTAGAGATACATCGCTCTCACCGAGTGCCCGCTCACCTCGCGCTGCTCTCTCACAGGCTTATGCTGCTGGGCATAATCGGCTGCCATCACCCCGTCGCCCTCAGGCTGGTAGGTCACGCCGCGTATATCTATAAACTTCTTTGCCATGTCGAGATAGAGCGTGTCGCCCGTTGCCTGATACATCTTCACAAGTGCCAGCTCGATCTCCTCATGACCCGGAGCCTGATTCACAGGCTTGCCGTCATTGTAGTTCGGATCCCCCTCAAAAAACACCTTATTGATGTGGCGGGCGTTCTTCTCTGCCACGTCAAGCCATTTCCGTTTGCCCGTAGCCTTGTAGTAAGCCACCGCGCCCTCATACATGTGTCCCATGTTGTAGAGCTCATGGCTGTGCACCACAAACGAGTACGGCTTGTCACCCATTCCCCAGCCCCTTTTTATCATCGAGTCATCGACTTCAAATTGCTCATAGAGATATCCGTCCTCCATCTGCGCGTCGGCAATGATGTCGATGATACTGTCCATCTGAGCCTCGAGTGCGGGATCGCGCTCGAGTATAAGCAGATAGGCAGCTCCCTCCATCACCTTGAAGAGATCGGAGTCAACGAAGCGCGCAAGCGGCTCAAGCGGAGTCTTCTTGCCGGTTTTCAGATACTCTCCCGTTCTTCTCAGGTTTTCCACGGCCGGTTCCGTCTTCCCGAGCGAGAAAGGCACCAGAGTCTCCTTCTGCGTCTTCAGGCGGGGAAGCCAGAAAGAATCCTCAAGAGCCACTTGCTCAAACGATACCGCCGTCAGCGTCTTGCGCTCGGTCGACGTGGTCGGGCTGCACGCCGCCATTGCAAGCA
>CAYSKE010000048.1:6967-11934 GCA_964431465.1 uncultured Muribaculaceae bacterium
GCCGCGCTTTTTGTTGGGAGTCGAGGCCATTTCAAACTCAAGCACTCCCCCCTTCATCAGCTCGTCATGCGTCAGATATGTTTTGTCAAATTTCTCGCCGTTAAGTTTCACGCTCTTCACATAGCGGTTCTTGTCGCTCACCTTCGGAGCCTTCACCTCAAGCGTCTTGCCGTTGCCGAGTGTCAGCTTCGCGTAAGGCAGATAGGGCGCGCCGAGCACATATTGGTCTGTGCCGGGGCACACAGGATAGAAACCCAGTGCTGTAAACACATACCATGCCGACATCTGGCCGCAGTCATCATTGCCGCAGAGGCCGTCGATATTGTTGCGGTACATCCGGTTCATGATCTCGCGCACCCAGTACTGCGTCTTCCACGGCTGACTCGTCCATGCGTAGAGATACGGTATATGGTGACTCGGCTCATTGCCATGCACATAGCACCCGATCAACCCCTCCTTCGTCACATCCTCAGTGTCCTTGTAGTACACCTCCGGAAATTCCATGATGAAAAGCGAGTCAAGATTCTCCACAAACTTCTTCTCGCCACCCATCTGCTCCATCAGTCCGTCCACATCATGCGGCACAAAGAATGAATAGTTCCATGAATTACCCTCGAGGAACCCCTCGTTATGAGTGTTGAGCAGGCTGAACGGCTCTTTCCATGTCCCGTCCGACTTTTTGGGGCGCGAGAACTTCAGCTCCGGGTCAAACACATTCTTGTAATTCATCGCCCTCTTCTTGTACGTCTCGGCAAGCTCCTTGTTTCCCGCTTTCTTGGCCGTGTTGTATATGCACCAGTCATCGTAGGCATACTCCAGCGTCACCGACACCGCGCTCCCATCCTTGTCGTATGGCACATAACCCTTCTCCATATAGTCATCTAAATGCTCATAATAAGGGATCGTCGCCGAGCTGTTCATCGCCTCAAGAGCCACCTTCGGGTCAAGGCTTCCACCCTTCGTGTAAGCATCGGCGAGCACCGACACTGCATGATAACCCGCCATGCACCAGTTCTCGTTACCCATGTGCGACCACACCGGCAGAGCCTTGTGTACGCTCTGCTCATAGTGAGCCATCATCGACTTAGCCATGTCGGCGCCCCTCTCCGGGAAGATCACGTTCATCAGCGGATGCTCGGCTCTGAACGTGTCCCATATCGAAAACACCGTGTAGTTCGTGAACCCGTCAGCCTGATGGATATTGTGGTCGAGACCACGGTATTTCCCATCCACATCCATGTAGACCGACGGATTTATCATCGTGTGATAGAGCGACGTGTAGAGCATCGCCAGTTGGTCGGCCGTGCCCTCAGCCTCGATTATGTCAAGGCTTTTGTTCCAGTCGTCGGTTGTCTGCGAGAGGATTGCGTCAAAATTCTTGCCACCCGTCTCCGCACGCAGGTTTTTCAGAGCCCCTTCGGTGCTTACGCCCGAAAGCCCTACCTTCACCTCCACCTGCTTCGACTTCGGCAGGTCGAAATCAAAATATGCCACGACCTTGCGGCCAGCCATTTCCGGGAAATTATGATGTTGGTCAAATTTTCCCCATCCGCCGTTGTAAAGCGGCTTCTGCTTGTCGATGAAGCCGTAATTGGCGATCGGCTCCGAAAACTCTATGGCGAAATACGTGTAGTTGGTGCGTGCCCATCCGTTGGTGATTCTGTAGCCCGTGATCAGGCTGTCATTCTCCACGCGCATATACGTCCAGAGCGTCTTTCCGTCATAATTGTAGATACCGTGATCCATGTCGAGCACCACATGCCCCGTGTCGGCGCTCTCGGGATACGTGTAGCGGTGTGCCCCCGTGCGCTGCGTCGCGGTCAGTTCGGCGCGTATGCCGTAGTCGTCAAGCGTCACGGCGTAATACCCCGGCCGTGTCACCTCAGTGTCATGATTGAAGCGCGACCGGTATCCTTTCGATGTGTCAGCCGCCTCACCCGGCACAAGCACATGCTTCCCCGTGGCCGGCATGATGAGCACGTCGCCAAGATCACTATGTCCCGTGCCGCTCAGGTGCGTGTGGCTGAACCCTACAATCGTCGTGTCGCGGTGCTGGTAGCCTGCGCAGTATTCATAGGTGCCCGGCTGGTACTTTCCCTCGATGTTGTGGGGCACATTCTCCGTATCGGGACTCAGCTGGACGATACCGAACGGCGCGCAAGCACCCGGGAAGGTGTGCCCCATCCCGTTCGTGCCGATTATCGGATTCACATACGCCGCATTGTTCTTCGGCGTCGTTGCCCATGCGCTGCAGCCGAGCGACATTGCTGCCGCCACGACCGCTGCGTTGATCTTGTTGATTGAAAACATAGCTTTTATAAACTTGATAGATTGGTTATGATATTTTCCTGAGAGATATTTCAATTCTGGCGTGTCACCGGAAACTCGGTGACGCGCAGCGTTGTGCATCCATAGGGGATCAGCACTATATCCTCCACCGGGCCCAGATCAGCCTGCGTCTGGTCGCTGTAAGGCATCGGACCGGCCGACTCATTGTAGAGCTGCCAGTTATAGATTCTGCGTCCTTTGCCGCGCAACTCTATCGGAGCGTTCTTCTGGTTCCACGGATATTCCGTTGTCGGGTGTTCCACCACCTCAAACACATTCTGCAGATTCTCTGCCTTGAGATCTTTCGCTTGCAGGCAGTAGTTCCACGGAGTCGACGGTTCTACTTCATAGTAGAAATTACCGTGACTGCGGCTCACGCGCTCGTCATTCTCCACCTTTCTCCACTTCTCGCCGATTTTCAGTGCATACACAAGCGGGCCGCGCTCCACCGTAGCCGAGTTCTCATACCACCGCGACACCGACACCTCCATAGGCATCTCAAGCTCAACGCGGTCACCGTTCTTCCAGGTGCGGTCGAGAGCGATTATCGAGCCCGCGCTACCCTTCGATGCCTCTGTGCCGTTCACCTTCACGGTAGCTTCCTTGCACCATCCCGGCACACGCAACTCAAGCGGGAAATCCGCCGACTTCACCTTCTTGTCGGGATATGATATTTCAAACCTCACCGTTCCTTCAAACGGATACATCGTTTCTTCATTGATCTTTACCTCCACTCCGTCAGCCACTTTAGCCGTTACAGTCGACGGAGCATAGTAGAGGGCGGCAAGACCGCGGTTGCTTGTGGCAAACCATAGATCGCGTGTAAACTTCGGCCACCCCTGATGCAGGTTAGCCGTGCAGCACGGATAGCCCGAGAGCAATCCAAACACCTGATCCGTCCCGTGATAAGCCACGTTGAAATTGCGCGGAGCCATCGACACCTTCACCTGATTAAGTTGCTGGAAATACTGGCGCGCATCGCAGTCATCCGTCACCTGTGTAGGCAGCGCGTTGAATGCCACACGCTCAAGCCAGTCAGCCCAATCTGTCCGGCCGGTGATCTCTATCATCTTCTCAAGCGAGTACATCATCTCCACAGCCGTGCACAGTTCCGAGCCTTGAGTCGGGTTACCGCTATGCAGCCACTCGTCGCCGCCATAGAGACCCGTAGGCCACCCGTGATAGTGGCGCAGATCATGAGCCATCATGTCTATCGACTTCAGGTGAGTGCTGTCCTTCGTAGCCTGATACCTCACCACCGGCTGTTTGAGTCCCTGTGCAAGGTTCACGCAATGCTCGCTGAAAAGCGTGTGCATCATCTCCCTGTCGAGAAATCTGCCGGTCCAGTCATCCGTCTGCGCTGTCAGCACATCGCCGAGCTCGAGCAGAAACTCATCACCCGTGATATTGTAAAGCCAATACACCACCAGCAGATTGTCACCGCCGCGCTTCTTTCCCCAGAACGTCCAGTGTCCCAGCGGCGTATCCTTCAGGTGAGTGAGCTGATATTTGAAATAGTTGGTCATGAACGGTATCACCCTCTCATCGCCCGTTGCGTCATAATACTGCTGAAGCACCTTAAGCACCACCATCTTAGGCCACCAGTCCTGAGCGTTGTCGCGTTGCAGACCCGGCTCAGGCGAGCGGTCGGTGTCCGGACCGAAATATCCGTCGGCACGCTGGCTGTTCAGCGTCCATTCGATCCACGGCTGCACCTTATCTTTGAGTGCCTGATCATCGAGTATATATGCCAATGGCAGCAGACCGTCGATCCAGTACGGGCCTCTTTCCCACACATCGCCGTCACCGCCGAGCCAGCCGTTGCGCTTGCCCATCACCGGCTCATAGAGCTCGTCAAGATGCCCCGTCATGCCGTTGGCCATTCTCTCCATCTGCTCCTTCAGCCATCCTTGAGGTTTCACGTCACCTATCGGCAATTCCATGTAGTGCTTGTCGATAAGAGGAGCGCGGTTGGCAAGATACAGTGAATTAGCGTCCTCCCCATGCAGCGTCAGGGCGCTCATCATGAGCCCCGCACACGCCGTTAAGATATATCTCTTTTTCAGCATTGCTGTGTCCTTTTACTATGCTTTTACAATGATTAGGTTTATTATTATGCAAATCTAATATTTCTAATATTTTTTCACAATACCGCTTTACGCTTGATATGAATAAAAAACATAACTTTGCATAACATTCCGTTTTGAAATAAACACAAACATTATATCATGCGTCGCTACAACCTCATTAACGACTCTCTTGGTTGGCTCTGCTTCATCATCGCGGCAATTACCTATCTGCTCACGGTGGAGCCCACGGCAAGTTTCTGGGACTGCCCGGAATTTATTTCTCAGGCATTTAAGCTCGAAGTCGGTCACCCGCCGGGCAACCCCATCTTCATGCTTGCCGGTCGTTTCTTTGTCAACTTTGTAGGCGGCGACCCCACTAAGGTGGCATTGGCGGTCAACTCCATGTCGGCACTTCTCAGCGCAGGCACGATTTTGCTGATGTTCTGGACGATAACCCACTTCGTCCGCCGCCTCATCGTTCCCGACGATGCCGTTGAGATCTCCCTTCCCAAGATGATTGCCATCTTCGGCTCAGGTCTTTGCGGTGCCCTCATGTACACTTGGAGCGAC
>CAYSKE010000049.1:0-1683 GCA_964431465.1 uncultured Muribaculaceae bacterium
AAACTGACGTAGGAGCAATCCTACCACGAGTTCGAATCTCGTCCTCTCCGCCAACTCAAAAACAAAGGCTGTGTCGATTTCGGCGCAGCCTTTGTTTTCTTTGATAAATCCCCTCCCCCAGCAAGGTTACGCCGGATATTTCCAACCAGACATAAAAATCGTTGATAATAATATCTTCTTTCTCCAACTTAAAATCGCCTTGCTTCCAAAATGACAGCCGAGAAGATTATAGCCATCTTATAGCATTTCAAGTAACTATTCAGCGATTATCAATAAATATTCAATATCAATATAGGGGCGCTCCATAGGGCGTCCGCAGATAACCGAAAACAAACAATAATAAAGGCGGACGCACCATGGTACGTCCCTACAAAGCGATGTCTATCAATAAATAACATTAGCTGAATAGTTGCGTTTCAGCATTCTTTCTTCGATGTTTGGAGCCATGATCGACGCTCAGGCGCAGATGTTCGGCCAACGTCGGTCGCCGGGCAACATGAAGCCCGACATTAGTCGGTCGGCCAGCAACAGCAAGACAGGCTTGATATTGCTCTGTATTAAGCCCCCGTCGACACAGCACATATTTTTCTTCGATTATTTTCGTTGCAAAGAATAGCTCTAAGACTTAATTACCGGACAAAAGGATCAGGTTGTGGGGGTGGGTGGGAAGAGGGTGAAGCGGGTGGCTTGGGAGATTTTTTTGTCGCGCCAGCATTTGCGGCATACTGCCGTGTAACGGTCGTTTCCACCGATCTCAACCTGTGCGCCATCTTCTACAAAATCACCGTTTGCATCAAAACGGGCGTTGACAATGGTCTTGTGACCGCACGTGCAGGTGGATTTTATCTCGTCGATGGTATCGGCAATCTCAAAGAGGCGGCGTGAGCCTTCAAAGAGCATCGACCGGAAGTCGGTGCGCAAGCCGTAGCACACTACGTTTGAGCCGAAATCATCGACTATGCGCGACAGCTGATCGACCTGTTCGGCCGCGAGGAACTGACATTCATCAACGAGAATCCAGTCGAGCGCAACGCCGTCGCGCCTGAATATTTCTGAAAGGAGGGCGTAAAGGTCGGTATCGTGGCGGATCATCTCACACTCGCGCTCGATGCCGATGCGCGAACGGATGACGTTGCGTTTCTCACGTGTGTCCACTTCGGACTTCATGCAAATGAAACGTAGCCCGCGCTCCTCGAAGTTGTAGGCTGTGGCAAGCAGTATGGCGGTCTTGGCCGATCCCATAGTGCCATAACGGAAATAAAGTTTACCCTTTCGATTCATGTAGACAAAGATATGTAATTGATGCGATTTAACCTTATTGCAAGATGTTAAACATACAAGTATTTGAAACGGCAAAAAACCCGTAAAACTAAAGAAGTGATTTTAAGCAACTACGGCTTAAAATCACTTCAGGTCTATTGATTGGTTAGATTTCTTTGAACTGCCGTCATCGGGCTATACCGCGCGACTGGAGAAGCAGACGGCCAAATTCGGCAATATTTTCAGCGGTGATAGCGGGACGCGGATCGGAGTCAATGGCTGTCTGCAATGTGGTCTCTCCTGAAAGCACAAGCACACCGAGTGCGCCGGCATTGCGGGCGGTAGCAACATCGGTGTAGATGCGGTCACCACACATCGCCACTTCATCGGGCTGCATCCCATACTTCGCCATGATGCACCTGA
>CAYSKE010000049.1:1783-11787 GCA_964431465.1 uncultured Muribaculaceae bacterium
CCACACATCGCCACTTCATCGGGCTGCATCCCATACTTCGCCATGATGCACCTGAGCATATCGGGGTTTGGCTTGCCGATGACAATATCGGGACGACGCCCTGTGGCGTAGTAGATGCACTCACACATGGAGCCGCAATCAACAAGGATAACTTCCTGATCAGTGGGACAGACGCGGTCGGGATTGGTGGCTATGTAGGGCAAACCCTGGGATGCCCACCATGCGGCACGGCAAAGGCGATCGTAGGTAAGGGTCATGTCGAACGCCACAACCAAAAGATCGGGGCGATCGGCGGGATCATCGGCAGCCATCTCAAAACCGGCCTGCTCAAACTCCGCTATCATGCTCGGAGTGCCGAGCACAAAGAGCCGCTTGGCCTGCGGGAAGTTCTGATGAATGTAGTCAATCGTCGCGACTGCAGTCGTATATACCTCGTCGGGGGTAGCGTCGATACCGAGTTTTTTCAGCTTGGTGATGTAGTCGGTGATGCTTTTGGTGGGATTGTTGGTCAGGAATGAGTATCTGATGCCGTTTTCGGTGAGCGAAGCCAGAAATGACTTAGTGAACGGAAACAGTTTTGAGCCCAGATAGATTGTGCCATCCATGTCAAGAGCGACATGCTTTATGCGCCGACATGCCTCCATGAGCTCGTCATGTGACATGTCGGTCATATATCGGTTGAAATCAGCCATGTGATCGGAGATTATGCGTCGATTTGGTTTTCTTTTTCCTGCTCAGCATAGAATTTCTGGGAGCGGGCATATCCGTCGCGGGGAGCGGCCCACATGGTGACGAACGTGATTGCTCCAAGGATGCCGATGCCGATAATGAGATAGAACACCACATTCCAGCCATAGTGGTCGGCAATGATGCCGACACCGATAGCCGACAGGAAAGAACCTACGTAACCGAAGATACCGGCCAGACCGTTGGCGGTTGCCGATGCCTCCTTAGTGGCATGGTTGGCCGACGAAATGCCAATAAGCGCCTGCGGGCCATAGATAAAGAATCCGGCCATGGCAAGGATTATCACCGATGCCATGAAAGGAAGCTGAGGGAAGAAGATGAAGATGCACATGAATACCGATGCAGCTATCATGCAGCAGAGACACATGCGGTGAGCCTTACCGTTGAAAATGTGGTCGGTAGCCCATCCGGCGAATATAGTGCCCACAATCGCAAAGATCTCAAATGCAGCGACAGTCCATGCGGCGTTTTCGATCGACATGCCGCGCGCTTCGGTGAGGAATTTGGGTCCCCAGTCAAGGATGCCCATACGCATCACATAGACAAAGACATTTGCGATACAGAGTGTCCAGATCCAACGGTTGGTCCACACCATAGCGCGGAGAAATTTAGCCTGCGACGGGCCTTTCTCGCCATCCTTGAGCTCTTTCTTTCCGGTGTTGGTACCGGGAAGTTCGGGAAGACCGACCGAGCGGGGATCGTCACGCAAGCCGAAGAACAACCATGCCGCGCCAAGCACAGCCAGACCGGCCGGAAGCCAGAAACACCATTTCCATGCGCCCCAGTGCTTGGCGTACTGGAGAATCTGGTTCATGTCATCGGCAACCTCAGGATTGAGCTTGAGGTTGGAAGCAATGAGATTTATGATGTCGGGATTGTTGCTCATGTCCTGACCCATGATGCCCATGATGTAACCGCAGGCTACCACGGCTGCAGCGGCACCGATAGAGTGAGATGTGTTCCATATCGACATCTTTGTAGCCAGCTCGGAAGGGTGAATCCAGCATGGAAGCAGGCGGGCGCAAGGAGGATAACCGATACCCTGAAATGCCTGATTGAGCACGATCGTCACTGCCATGACGAGAATAAGCATATTGACAAGATCGGGTGTGGCATGGGCGACAGTGGGATCTGCACCGACAAGCCACGCACTGATGTTGTAGCCGTAGCCGAATGCAAAGTTGGAGAGAGCGCAGAGAAGGAGGCCTATCGCCATCACTGCACGCGCGCTGTAGCGGTCAACGATAAATCCGTTGACAAAACGGGAGAGGCCATAGACCAGCGAGCCTATGCCGATGACAATACCGAAGTCGGTATTGGAGATTCCATACTGCGCGGTGAGTCCCGGCATCGCAAGCGAGAAGTTCTTGCGGACGAAATAATAGATGGCATAGCCGATCATCGAGACGACGATGGTGCGCATCTGCCATGATTTGAACTGTTTTACCACTTCAGGCTTCCATGAGCCATAGATATTGTCTTTTGCCATTGCGTGATTTATGGTATGTACTTTGGTGTAAAAGTAGTCAAATATTGTTTAATGACCTCGTTTTTTCCACATCTAATGCTGCAGCAATAATCGAGACCGGGTTCTCGACTTTGATGCCGGTGCCTTGCTCAATCTGCCACTTACATGTCTCACAGTCGGTTGCAACCACATCGACACCCGCAGCCTTGATCGCGGCGAAAAGCGGCCGGCCTATCTCAACCGATGCCTTGTAGTTCTCACGCTTGAAGCCATAGGTTCCAGCAATGCCACAGCACTGCGACGGGAGCGCGACAAACTCAAGGCCGGGAATCATGCGGAGAAGCGACGCGGAATAGATCGACCAACCGAGTTTCTCCATGTGGCACGGCACATGATATGCGACACGCATGTGAAAATCGGGTCGGAATGCAAGTTTCACTTTACCTGCATCGACGAGCTGAAAGAGGAAGCGCGTGGCAAGGTTGATGTGATCAACAACATCGGAGTTGTCGAGACCTAAAAGATTGGGGTACTCATCGCGCATGGTGAGGATGCATGTGGAGCTGGTGCCGACAACCTGCATGCCCGCTTCGGCAGCCTTGCGGATCGAGCGGAGATTTATCGCGGCGTCATGCTTGGCAGGCGATGTCATGCGGTTGACGATCTTAGCCACACCACAGCACCGCTCTTTTTCGAGCAGCTGCACCCCAATACCGCAGGCATTCATGAGTTTGACAAAATCACGGCCGAGATCGGGGTTGTTGTAGTTGACATAGCATCCGTGGAAGTAAGTGACCTGCGCGGGAAAAGCCGGCTGGAGGTGAGCCGCTTCTTTCTTAAACCACTTCACAAACGTCTTTGACGCATAGGAGGGGAAGGTGCGGTGGCTGTCGATAGCCAGCGTCGCATCAAGCACTTTCTTCACGAGCGGCAGACGCAGAGTGGTGTTGACCACCGGCGCCATGCCAGTCGCCACAGTGCCCATGACATCGGTGCTTGCAAGCATGATATCACGCAGCTTCACAGGGCTCTTGCTATATTTCAGGCGTGCACTCTGGATTATGTCGCCTATTTTCACATTGGAGGGACAAGCCACCTCACAGCGCTTGCAGTTGAGACAGTATTTGAGAGCCTCGTTGAAGAAACGCGCATTTTTCAGGCGATAACGCTCTCCGTCGGGACCGGCCAGTTTGGGGCCGGGATAAATTGGGTTCACCACCGTCACCGGGCAGTAGACAGTGCAGATAGTACACTTTTTGCACTGCTCGAAGTTGTTGGTGCTTATGTTGGTATCCTGATATGCCATGCGGGATGCTTATTTGCTGTTTAAGATTGTATCGGCCACCTGAAGGGCTGTGAACAAGGCCACTCCCCCACCACATGACAAGGTGAGCGGATCGCTTCCACTCAGCACCGAGCCTATGCCGTAGAGATTGGTGACGGTGTGCCCCTCACGCGCAAGACGGAACGAGGCATCGGTAACGACTCCGAAATTCATATAGGGTTGCTGCTGATAGAAATTATCGCGGAACCACTCGGCACGATCGGCAGGTGAAACCACATCAAGCCCGAAAACCGGTTCATAGATGCGTGAGGGCGTGGCTTTTATGCCGTGACTGAGGAATGAGCCCGTAGCAAGGATGAAATTGTCGGCCTCAAGACGGTCCTCGCCAAGATTGACAGTCGTGACATAACGGAGCGTATCGCCCGCGACCTCTCCACCCGTGACGCTATCGCCCAGCAAATAGCTACCGCCCAACGCCTTGAACCGCTCACGGAGCATGATCTGCGCACGCACTCCGGGAACCGACGTCGGCATAGTGGGGATGAAATAGACCGGTCGCTGCACTCGGCTGCGCAGATCGTCGAGTGCCACCGTGTCGTTCAGGCCGAAGATAGCCGGCATGATGAATGCCTCGACAGCAGGATCGGTTTCATTGAACTGCGTGGCGATGCAAGCCACGGTCTCAGGTGTCATGACGCGCGCCATGTTGGGGGCACGCATCTCGGTCGAGCTCTTACGCATCGCCTGAAGCTGCGGTGCGGTGACCGACCTGACGGTGCATTTCACCCCGATTTTATCAAGGCCAAGCGACAGGAACTGAGGGTAGAAATCGAGGTAACCGCTGATGTTTACCAGTCCGACATGCTTAAACGGGAAACTGTCGGGTGACTCAAAGGTAAGACAGTCGTCGAGAGAGATCCACGACGGCTTAACAACGCCGAAAGGAGTGATGTGACAGCGGTTGGCATCGCCTCCGCCATCAAACCGCAACCCTGCGCGACGCAGAAGCTCAACTGCCGGAGCAGCAAGCTGCCGCATTTTTTCTTCTCCTATGAGCGAGTAAGGATGACCGTACGGAAGTGAGGCAATGGCATCGAAAGGACGCTCCACCTCACCTGCGCCGGTGCGGCCAAGCAATTCAAGCGATCCTGAAAAGAAATGCAGCGTGCTTTGTCCCGATGAGATAATAGCAACTTTGCGTCCTTGCTCGGCGAGCCGGATACCGGCTGCCAGTCCCGACAGTCCGCCGCCGATTATTACAGTATGAAATCTCATTGTTATTTTCCTCCCGTCAGTTTTTAACTACATTACCATCAAGACCTCCCACTCCGCGTATCATCCACGACATAAACTGCGCCTCATCGAGAGTGTCGCCCCATGCCACGGGATTCATTCCTTTCCAGCGCTCGTTGATAAACGACTGAAGATCATCGAGCGAGGCGGCGGCACACTTATTGGCGTCGGCCAGAAGCCCTGCGGCGCGGCACGCACACAACCCACCCTGACAGGTGCCCATGCCCATGCGGGTGCGCCGACGGAGGTTTATGAGGTTGTGAACATGAAGCTCTGAGACGGCATAATCGACTTCACCCACCGAAACTTGCTCGCACTCACACACCACGGCATCGTTGTCGCGATTTTTATCCACGATGTTGCGCCCCAGCGTGCCGTGACGCTCAACGGCGGCCTGCTGCTCGGTGCTGAGCTCAATGATATGGGATTTGGAAGCCGGTTTGGCGGGTTCATCTTTTTCAGATCCGGGAAGCGGAATCTCGGCAGTGCGGCACTTTGCGTTAACGCCGAGCTTGCGACACGCAAGATCAGTAGCCCACTCACCCATCAAGCGGTAGGTCATGAGCTTACCGCCGGTGATTGTAATGAATCCGTCGAGTCCGTCACGCTCCTTGTGGTCAAGACACACTATGCCGCGGCTTATCGAACGCCCCGAGGGGTCATTGTCGGCAGCCACAAGCGGCCGCACTCCGGCATAAGCCCGGAGAATGCGCGTTGTGGCAAGCGAGGGGGCGAGTTTCACTCCCTCATTCATGAGTATATCGACTTCGGCAGCCGTGACTGTCATGTTGTCGACCTGATCGAAGCCAACGCGATCTGATGTGGTGCCGATGAGGCATATCGTGTCGCCCGGCACGAGAATATCGGCGTTAGCCGGCTTGCGGCACCGGTTGATAACCATGTTGTTGACACGGTGTCCGAAAATAAGCAACGCTCCTTTAGCCGGGAACATATTGACTGTCACCCCCGCCATCTTAGCGATGTTGTGCCCCCAGATGCCGGCAGCGTTTATGGTCAGGGCGCTGTAATACTCGGCGACTGCGCCGGTGCGGTTATCGCGCACTTTCACGCCGGCGATCCTTGCGCCGTCACGCACAAAGTCGATCACCTCGGTGTAGGTCATTATGTCGGCTCCATGCCGGCGGGCGTCGACTACGTTGGCAGTAGTGAGCCTGAAGGGATCGATGGCACCGTCAGGAACAGTGACCGCCCCGATAATATCGGGATTGACCGACGGCTCAAGGCGCCGGGCCTCCTGAGGGTCGATCACATCGGCCTGAATGCCAGCATTCCGGCACGCCTCGACAAATGTGGCCTGATAAGCCAGATCATCGTCGGGGAGGGTGACGAAAAGTCCGCCCGTCTCCTCGACGCAGTGTCGTGCGATGCGGCGTAGGATCATATTCTCGGAAATACACTCCGACGCCGATTCACGATCGGTCACTGCATAACGTGCACCGCTATGCAGCAATCCGTGGTTACGGCCGGTTGCACCGGCAGTAAAATCAAATCTTTCAATAAGCAGTGTCTTCAGACCGCGCATGGCGCAGTCTCTCGCAGTGCCGGCGCCGGACGCTCCGCCACCTATCACTATCACATCGTAATGTTTATGTCCTCCTACCATAGACCAGTTCGCCCACTGTTACGTTTTGTTTAATCAGGCGCCTTCAGATTGGTGATGTGAAATTAAAAAGCACAGATCAATTTCGTTTCAGCACTCAAAGGCTTTCATTTGACTACAAAATTACATTTCTTTCCGAAATATTCAAAACTTAAAGTAAAAAAAGGGAATAAAATCGACCGAATGAGTCATTTAACACATATTTAACTAATATAATTCGCTATATTTGCACAAAATTCATCCTTCACTACACCCCCAATCAATCATGACAAAAGAAGAGCGACATGAACTCATTATGGAAACTCTGATGCGCCACGAGCTGATTCAGGTTTCCGATCTTGCATCACTGCTTGATGTATCGACCGTCACCATCCGCAAAGACCTCACTGAGCTTGAGAAAGCCAACAAGCTCTACCGCAGCCACGGAAAGGCAATCCTCATAAACCCTTACATCAGCAACCGCCCGCTCAACGAGAAGGAGAAACTCGCCACCGAGGAGAAGAAGCTGATAGGCAAGGCTGCCGCTTCGATGATCTCAAAAGATGACTCAATCATCATCGCGTCAGGCACAACCATGCTCGCTCTCGCACGTGCCATCCAGCCCATCAACCGCCTCACCGTAATATCGGCATCGCTTCAGGTGTCGGACATACTCGCCGACAACGACTCGATCGACATCATACAGCTCGGAGGATCGTTGCGCGAGAGCAGCCGCTCGGTAGTGGGGAAATATGCCGAACAGCCTCTCGACGAGTTTTCATGCAGCAAGCTGTTTTTAGGCGTGGACGGGATCGATCTTGATTTCGGAATCACCACGACCGACATACGCGAGGCATCGCTCAACCGGGCCATGATGCGCACAGCGCAGAAAACAATCGTCCTCGCCGACTCGTCGAAATTCCGCCGCCGCGGATTCAGCAAGATTGCAAACATGGATGAGATCGACCAGATCATCACCGACTCAAATATCACTGAAAAGATCGCACAGCGCATCAAGGAACTCGGAATCGAACTGACAATCGTAAAACTGCCCGAAAGCGGGATTACGACACACCAATAACCTTAGTATCACACATCACTACTTACATGAGACTTGTTAATTCACTTGCAATAGCGGCAATCGCTCTCACCGGCTGCGGCCAGCGCGACACGATGCCCTATCAGAATTCAATCGCCATCAGCCCCGGGATGTCGCGCAGCGAACTCGCCGAGGCAGCCGCCCATGTGGTGCCTACGCCCAATCAGCTCACGGCTCTCGACGACGGATTTATCGGCTTCTTCCATTTCGGCCCAAACACCTTCACAAGCCGCGAGTGGGGCACGGGATTTGAAGACCCGCAGATCTTCAACCCGACCAATCTCGACACCGACCAGTGGGTGAAAGCGATGAAGGATGCCGGGATGAAGAAGGTGATCCTCACCGCCAAGCACCACGACGGATTTGTGCTCTGGAACAGCCGCTACACCAACCACGGTGTGATGAGCAGCCCGTGGAGAGACGGCAAGGGCGACATAATGCGCGACCTCTCGGAGTCGTGCAAGAAGTACGGGATGAAACTCGGCATATATCTGTCGCCCGCCGATCTTTACCAGATCGAAAACCCCGACGGACTCTACGGCAACCTGAGCCCCAAGACACAGCGCGTGATACCGCGGCAGGTCGAAGGACGTCCGTTTGAATCAGACGTTACTTTCACGTTTGAGGGGATCGACGACTACAACGAGTATTTCCTGAATCAGCTCTACGAACTGCTGACTGAGTATGGGCCGATCGACGAAGTGTGGCTCGACGGCGCCCACCCGAAACGCAAGGGTGGACAAACCTACAATTATCCCGCTTGGCGCACCCTCGTGCGCGCTCTTGCACCTGATGCAGTGATATTCGGCCGCGAGGATCTGCGTTGGGTAGGCAACGAGGGAGGACAAACCCGCTATGCCGAGCGCAACGTTGTGGGCTATGAGTTCAACCCCGATACCGTGACGGTGTTCCCCGATCTGCTCGATCAGGATTTAGGGAGCCTCGATGTGCTGAGTCAGGCCAACTTCCTGCATTATCAGCCCACCGAAATCGACACCTCGATACGCGACGGCTGGTTCTACCGCAACGAGGAGGAGCAGAAGACGAGATCGGCCGAGGATGTTTTCGACATATATGAGCGAGGCGTCGGAGGCAACGGCGTGGTTCTGCTCAACGTGCCGCCAAACCGCGAAGGCCTCCTGCCCGAGCGCGACGTGAAAGTGCTTGCCGAAACCGGCCGCCGCATACGCGAGACCTACGGCACCGATCTGCTCGAGGGAGCGAAAGTAGCGGCCGAAATCGCCGACAAGGACATAAACACGTTTGTCAAAGCATCCAGCCCGATAGAGATAAAGCTTCCCGAAGCGGTGACCATCAACCGCCTCATGGTGCAGGAGCCTGTGGGAGTGCGGGGCGAACGCATCGACAGCATAGCCCTCGACGCATGGGTCGACGGAGCGTGGAAAGAGATCGCGACGGCACCCAATGTGGGATTCAAGCGCATATTGCAGTTCTCCGACGTCACCACCGACAAGCTGCGTCTGCGCGTCGAGGAATCACGCCTTGAGCCATACATCGCCGAGGTTTCGGGGCACTACTACAAGGCACACGCTCCGCGACTCGACGTGTCGCGCAAAGAGGATGGCAAGGTGCATATCAGGCACACCAACGACGGCTTCGGATGGCACCGCGGCTACTCGTTCATCCCCCTCCCTGCCGGCACTGAGATCCACTATACCACCGACGGCACTGACGCTACCCCTGAGTCACCCGTCTACACCGAACCTATAGCGGTGGAGAATTGCGTGGTGAAAGCGATAGCTATACTCAACGGTGAGGTGGGCCCGATGGCTGAGAAGCAGCTCGGCTACAACAAAACGAACTGGGAAATCGAGGCTCAGCCCGGCAACCAGACGATAATGCACGCCGACAAGAACGTGGCTATCAACGGTATCATCTATTCGCCCCACAGAGGGAAGCACGAGAGCGCGATCTCAAAGGGAAAGATCGAAGTGAGCGACGACGGCAAGACATGGCGCAACGCCGGAGCATGGGAATTCAGCAACATGACCAACAATCCCAGTCCGCGCGAATACCGCCTTGCCACTCCTGCCAACGGCCAGTACATCCGCATCACCATCAAAGAGCCTGCCGATAAGCCTCTGCAGGAAGTTGCCGACATAGATATATTCTGACCGATCCCACCATCAGCATAGTAACAAGGGGACGCACGGTTCGTGCGCCCCTTGTTGTTTTCACCCTGCAAGTCCGCGGAAGCGGGCGCAACAACCTTAGCACCGGGTGACCGAAGGGAACCCGGTGTAGAGCATCACAAAACAAGAGCTGCGGAGCTGCGATACAAAGGGCGAAATTGTGTCGCTGCTCCGCAGCACATCACAAAAATACCTGAAAAGCATCTTGTTACCAGAGAGCTCAGAGGACTCAGAGAGCTCGGAGAACTCGAAGGGCTCCTACTCTATAGCCTCCTGCTACACCTACAAACAATAAATTTGGAGCCTTGAGGTGTTATTAATAGAAAACGATGGATTATGAAGCAGGAAGTTGTATTGAA
>CAYSKE010000050.1:0-11758 GCA_964431465.1 uncultured Muribaculaceae bacterium
AGCCCGTCGAAGACGGGAATTAGCATTGAGCCCCACATCGAGCCGCGTTGCGGCGATGGTGTGGGGTGCCGGAATCCCACCATCTTTTTGGCCTCGGAGAGGTCGGTTAGCCGACGTCTTCGACGCCATTATTTTTTTCGACTCATTCACCCCATGCCATCGCTGTGCTCGACATGGGGCTCGGTATCAACATCCGTCTTCGACGGAACACCCCGTGGCATCCACCTGATGGCTGCATGCCACGGGAATTAAAAACGGTTATTTCAGGATGGCAGACCCGGCGCCTTGAAGCTGCGACGCCTCATTGCCGTGTTCGACTTTTCTGCCGAAGCCAAATGTATAGGTCGCTGTGATTTGGAACAGGGCATGGTTGCTTTGGCTCAGTTCGCGTTGGGTCAGTGAGTAGTGGGCGGTGTGTAGAGTCCGACGGTTGCCTGACCATCCCCATCGGTCGAGATTTTTCAGGAAAAGTCGCACATTCAGGTTATCACTGCCCCATCCGGCCTGCAGCCACCACCAGCCTTTGCTTTTAATCCATACTCCCGATTTGTTCCCCTCGGGCTTGGAGGAGTCAGACGAGTAGGACACGCCATAGTAGAAATTGCCGTGGTAATAGGTGGCCTCTGCTGTTCCCGACAAGCTGAACCGCGAATAGTCGAACGGTTCGGTATCCCGGACATATCTTTGTGATAGATTGCCGGTGAGATGCAGCTTAGAGTCAAAGAGCCGCAGCGAGCCGTTCAGGCCGTATTCAAGCGACGTGAAGCTGCCTATGGGCTGGCGGATTGTGCGCAGGATGGATCCTGCCCGCGCCTCATACACGTAGGCCGACCTGTTCCCTGTTATCCACGCTATGCCGTAGGCCGACAAAGTCAACCGCGATGTTGGCATGATGATGTACTGTCCCCACAGGTCATAGCTTTTTACCGGTTTCAGTGCCGGATTGCCGGTGTAGTACATCAGTGGTGACGACTGGAGCACGACATCACTTTTGAGGTTTGCTGCAGCGGGCCATGTCGAGTAGTGGAACACAAAGTTTGCCGAACTCTTGTTGGAGAAAGCATAGTTCAGGCTGAGATCTGCCCACGGCTTTGATGAAGTCTCGTGGATATTGTTGAGGTTAAACACGTTCCATATCCAGCCTATTCCGGCATAGGCATAGAGTTTGGCGGTCTTGAATGTGTAGTTTATACCGGAGTTGAACATCGATGTGTTGGCGCGGTCATAGTTTTCAACCGTCCCACGGTAGCTGATGCGGTTTGCGGTAAAGTCATATAGCGCAAGGAGATTTAGCAAATGCTCATTGCTGAACCGGTGGGTGTAGTTGAGCCAGATGCGTGCCTGATTTGTGTTGTCTTTGGCGTAATTAGCTATCGGAGTGAGATCACCTTCACTATACACATAGTTTTCCGTAGTGTAAGTGTTGGCGTAGGTTGGCGTCAGCATTAGTGTGTTGTTGTGGGGAAGATAAAACAGCCACTGTCCGTTGTAGATTATTGAGCGGTCACGGTCAGAGCCCTCCCGGGTGTACTCGGTGTCTCTCATTATCTCGGGCGAGTAGGTGACGCGGCCTGACTGGTAGGCACGCGGATGATCCCATGAGTCAACCGAGAAAGAGTTGGTGAGTACAGCTTTATCTGACTTGTAGGCCGCTTTTGCCGTAACCCAATAGCTGGATGTGCGTTCGGCCGATTTCGTTGTTTCTGAACGCCGCTCAAAGGTGTTGATGCTTCCGTCGGGTTGCGGCAGACGGAATGTTTCAGTCTGATTCGCGCCATTTCCATGATGATCGGTGCTGTAATAGGCGCCTCCGCCTATGTCGTAGGTCATCCGGTTTATCTGTAGCTTGGCATTGATATCGGCCTGGCCGCTCGTACCCACAAAATAATTCTCTACACCATGTCCTTTCACATATCCGCCATAGTTGTACTGGACGGTTATGAAATTGACGACATGATGGGCGGTGCCGAATCGCGGATCAGAAGGGTAGGCATAGTATTCGACCCTGAGAACGTCGGTCAGACGCATCGCATTGATGTCGGTTGTCGAAGCGGGAATATAGTCGATATACATCGCAACACTTTCACCGCCCACGGTCGTCACACTCTCGCTGCTTCCTGCACGCAACTGTGGTATGGCCATGCGGTTAAGTAGATCATAGCCGGTCTGCGAGGCACGCTTCTGCCTCTCTTGGGGCACATAGATGCTCTTGTCGGCCAGTAGTATAGCTTCATCGGAGCTGACTGTGACGGATCCCACTTGCACGGGATTAAGCTCCATCACTATGTCGCCGGTGTCAAAATCATCACATTGATGATAGGAGGTCTTGAAGCCGATGCAACTTGCTTTTGCGATGACCTCAGTCACGTCACACGGGATGTCGAATTCACCTTTGTCATTGGTGACGCCGTAGGTGACCACTGTGGAGTCAGCAGGGGAGAGGAGCATGACAGTTGCGAATGCTATGGGATGCCTGTTGAAGTCGACGGTTCTTCCGTAGTATCTGAACTCACCCTTCTGCAGCGCTTCCACTACAAAGCTGTTGCCTGACGCCGTCACCGCCACGGGAGTCCATGCCGTGAGTTTGCGCAAGGCCTCCATCGCATCGTCAGTGTCGATCGAAGCCGTGATTTTGTAGTTTTCAAGTTGGTCGTAGATAAACACAATGCCGATTTCAGGGTGATCATTGCTTATTTCCACAAGTGCCTGCGACAAAGGCGTTGACTTGAAATCATATCTGAACATAGAGGCATAGCATCCGACTGCCGCGATCAGAAACAGTGCCATGAACAAAGAGCGTCTCATTTCCCTCCTACCGCTATTGAGTCACCGATAATCTCTATGTCGATTTGCTCGAAGGTATTGAGTGTTTCAACGACCTTCTCAATCGGAGTCGCAGTTTCCCACTTCAGATACATGCGCAGGGCGGCTGCTTTAGGTGAGCTGAACCCGGCTTTGAGGCCATGACGTTCGGCGATCTGCTTCACTATGACATCGAGGCGCTGGTTCTCAAACGTTATTATCTCCGGCATAATTGCAGTCGAGTCCTCGGGCATCACCCGCCCGCTTATATCGTGAGCAGAAGTAGCTGTGCCGACTACATTTGTGGTTCCGGTTAGAGTTGGCTCCGACAAATAAATGTGCAGTCCGATCCCGGCGGCGCATGCCGTTATCGCAACGATGGTTATGATGGCAGCCGCCACATTGCGGTGGAGGCGGAAGATGTTGCCGGTTTTCCGGCGTTTCTGGCTGAAGCGTTGCCACTCGGCGTCCACGTCGGGCCGACAGTTGTCGTGGTGGAGTGCCGAAGAGGTTGCCGACATTGTGTTGTAGAGATCGCGCATTTCGGGATCCGACAGCAGTTGCTTGATGTCGTCCTCGTTATACTGCCCGGGATTCTCGATCATGTCGAGAAGTTTGTCAAATTTATCCATGTCGTGTCAGGTGCTTTCTTATGGTTAGAATGGCGTTGCGCAAAGCCTTGTAAACACTGTTCTCGCTTATTGTCAGTTCGTCAGCAATTTCCCGGCTTGAATATCCGCCGTAAAACCGCATTGTGACGATCCGTTTTGCCCTTTCGGGGAGCCTCTTGTCCACAACGGCTCTTATTTCGGCAAAGGTTTCCTCATCGGGCCAATCGGTGAGATCCGGGCTGCTGTCATCCAATAAAAGAAGTTGATGCACCCGCTCACGTGTGCTGTAGTGACGCAGACGGTTGAAACAGCGGTTGCGGACGGCATTCAGCAGATACCCCGCCGACACATCATCGGGGATGCCTCCTTGCATGAGGGCCTCGAACGTATCTTGAACTACGTCACGGGCGGCTTCGTCATCGTGCAGTATTGAGGCTGCCAAGCGATGCATCGCCGCGTAATTCAGGCGGAACAGAGATTCTATGTCGGGTTGATGGCTCATACACTACAATGACACTTGAAAAATCAAAATCTAACCCTGACCATGGATTTTTTTGCTCAAAAATATACAAAATGCCCCGAAAGCAACGCGCTCTCAGGGCATTTCCATCAAAATGTCTATTATGGATTTATCCGATCTCGTCGGTGACCTGCTGTGTCCATCCGTGCAGACGTGCGGCAGTCAGTTCGGGATGGTTTACCTCGTCGATCACGAGACCATACATCTTCCCGGTTTCGGGATCTTTGGCTTCCGACTCGCTGAAATCGTAAGTCCCGGCGTCATATTGGCCGATAAATTCACCCTGCGTGCGCTCCAGCCTACGGTGAAGCTCACCCACTGCGTTGCAGAACGTGTCGGACATCGTTTCGTCACCGCAACCGAAGAAAGCGATTTTCTTCCCCTTGAGGTCGAGCATCTCCACGCCGTTGATGAAGTCGAGCCAGTCGGTCTGCATCTCGCCGCTGCCCCACGTGCTTGAACCGAACACGAGCACCTCATATTCGCCCGTCACACTCGGTGCTACTTTCGCAACGTCGTGTATGTCATTGGCGGGCACGTTAAGGAGCTGCCCGATCTTGCGTGCTATCTTTGCGGTGGTTCCTGTGGTCGAACCGTAGAAAATACCTATTTTTTTGCTCATAAGACAATCATTGAAAACGTTAATTGAGATGCCCACACCTCATTATGTGTCAGGCATCTCAATTATAAAACAATCGTCTTGTCGCAGAGGTTCAGATCACGCCGCGTTCTTTGAGTGTTTCGGCCATCTGTTCGGCAAGGTTGCGCGCCTCGATCGCCGCCACGGTGTCGAAATCAGTTCCGTTGGAAGCGTAGATGATGCCGCGCGACGAGTTCACGAGCAGTCCGCAATCATCGTTCATGGCGTACTTTGCCACCTCGGCGAGACTTCCTCCCTGTGCGCCTACACCGGGCACGAGCAGGAAATTGTCAGGAGCTATGCGGCGCACATCGGCAAGCAGCGAGCCCTGTGTGGCACCTGCCACAAACATCAGGTTGTCAGTGTTGCCCCACTCCTGCGCTTTTGCGAGCACGCGCTCAAAAAGGCGTGTGCCCTCGGTATTGGTGAAGAACTGGAAATCATGGCTTCCTTTGTTTGACGTCAGAGCCAGCAGCACTGTCCATTTGCCGGGATACTCCATGAAGGGCGTCACGCTGTCCTCACCCATGTAGGGAGCCACGGTGAGGGCGTCCACGTCCATGTAGTCGAAGAATGCACGGGCATACATGCGGGCCGTGTTGCCTATGTCGCCGCGTTTTGCATCGGCAATGATGAACTGATCGGGATAGGTGGCGCGCAGATAGCGTATGGTCTTTTCAAGCGCGATCCAGCCCTGATAGCCGAGCGTCTCGTAGAAAGCGATGTTGGGCTTGTAGGCCACGCAGTAGGGGGCGGTGGCGTCGATTATGGCCTTGTTGAAGGCAAACACGGGGTCTTCCGGCGCTTCCTCAAAGATGTGCTTGGGTATCTTGTTGAGATCGGTGTCAAGGCCGACGCAAAGATAGCTTTTCTTGCGCTTTATGTTGTCGATGAGTTCCTGACGGGTCATGATTCTGTAATGTTTTTAGTGTTGTCTATAGTTCGGCGGCTTTCAGCTTCTCGGCGTTTTCAGCCACGGTGAGCCGGTCGATGCATTCCTGTATGTCGCCCCCGAGAAATGCCGGGAGGTTGTACATGGTGTAGTTTATGCGATGATCGGTCACACGTCCCTGCGGGAAGTTGTAGGTGCGGATTTTTGCGGAGCGGTCGCCGGTCGACACAAGTGTCTTGCGGCGCGACGCTATATCGTCGATATACTTCTGATGTTCGCGGTCGTAGATGAACGTGCGCAGTCGCGACAAAGCCCGCTCCTTGTTCTTGGGCTGGTCGCGGGTCTCGGTGCATTCGATAAGTATCTCCTCGCTCTGGCCGGTGATGGGGTTCTTCCACATGTAGCGCAGACGCACTCCGGACTCCACTTTGTTGACGTTCTGCCCGCCGGCTCCGCCCGACCTGAAGGTGTCCCACTTTATCTCCCCTTCGTTGATGTGCACGTCAAATTCGTCGGCTTCGGGGAGCACGGCGACAGTGGCGGCCGAGGTGTGGATGCGTCCCTGTGTCTCGGTGGCGGGCACACGCTGTACGCGGTGTACGCCGCTCTCATATTTGAGCACGCCGTAGACCCCGTCGCCCGACACCGCCACAACGATTTCCTTGAACCCTCCGGCTGCTCCCTCGCTGAATGAGGTTACCGAGGTTTTCCACCCTTTCGATTCGCAGTAGCGCACATACATTTTGTAGAGGTCTCCTGCAAAGAGAGCTGCTTCGTCGCCGCCCGTTCCGCCGCGTATCTCAAGCACGGCATTCTTGGAGTCCTCCGGGTCGCCTGGGATGAGAAGGAGTTTGATCTCCTCCTCGAGCGCGGGCACGGCTTGTTGTGCCTGATCGAGTTGCTCGCGTGCCATTTCGGCAAGGTCTTGATCCGACGACGACAATATCTCGCGTGCCTCGGCAATGTCGGCGAGCGCGCGGCGGTATCGCCCCGTGGCATCGACGATCTTGCCGAGGTCTTTGTATTCTTTGGTGAGTTTGCGGTAGCGGCTCTGATCGGCGATAACGTCGGGGTCGGTTATGAGAGTCGCTGTCTCTTCATAACGCGCCTCTATCCCTTCGAGCCGCTGGAGTAATTGGTTTTCCTGATCCATGTAGTTATGTCACAGACTCCTCAGCTGAGAGAGGCAACAAATTTCTTGATCTCAGGCATCTGCTCCATCACCTTCTCAAACAGTCGCATCTGCGCTTTGGTGCGCACGAGGTTGTGCTCGGGATAGGCGATCTTGAAATAGGTGTCGCCGTTGATCCAGTCGGCGAGGAAACGCACGGCCTGCATGTAGGGGAACAGTGCCACAGCAAACGGCAGCCAATCTTTTTCCTCTTTTGTCAGGAATGACTTGGCGGCACTGAGATAACCGGTTGTGAATGCCTCAAACACGTCGTTGCGGAAGGCGATCTTGTCAACCTCCGGCTCATCCTCGGGAGTGGAGCAGGCTGCCGTGCGCAGGAAGTCGCCGTAGTCAGAGAACACCATCGACGGCATCACGGTGTCGAGGTCGATCACGCAGAGCACATCGCCTGTGGCGGCGTCATAGAGCATGTTGTTTACCTTGGTGTCGCAGTGGCAGATGCGGGTAGGCATCTTCCCTTCGCGGCGCAGGCGGTCGGCCTCGGTCATCACGTCGGCATATTTGTCGATCTCAGCCAGTATGTCGGCTACACCGGCAGCACGTCCTTTGGGATCGTCCTTCACTGCATCGGCGAGCTGGCGCAGGCGGAACTCCATGTCGTGGAAACCGGGGATGATCTCAACGAGCTGCTTGTCGATATCGGCGAGATCGCTCTGGAAGCGTCCGAATGCCTCGCCTGCCTGGCGGGCTGTGGCGGGAGTGACTTCCGAGAGGGTCATTGAGCCGGGGATAAAGGTCATCAGACGCCACACTTTCCCGTCGGTGGGATCAGTGTAGTAGGTCTTGGCGCCCTCTTTCTCGCCGAGCGGGAGGAAGTGGAGCACCTTGCGGTCGATGTCGCTCTCGCCTGCAGCCTCGAGCTTCTTGCGCAGGTGCGAGGTGACAGCTTCGATATTGCCCTGCAGACCGTCTACGTCAGGGAATATGGCCGTGTTGATACTCTGGAGCACATATTTGGGCTCGCCGTTGACTTCCACCGCATAGGTGGTATTGATGAGACCGTTGCCGAGCGGACGCACCTGTGCGTCGGGCAACGACGGGAGAAATTCCCTGACGATAGATAATAATTTTTCCATGATGACTACAAATTTATAGAAAATGCAGTATATTTGAAAAAATATTGGATGACATTCAACCCGAATAAACCATAAAATCATAAATAGTTAATATTCAGCTGGTATGTTCAAATCTTCATTTCTGCCTGCATTGGCACTGGCTCTTCTTGCAAGTTGTGCCGGAACTCAGCAGGAGCAGTCGAGAGTGATAAAGACCGATGTTCCGGAGCGTCCCGCCGGTCAGGAGGATATGGTCGCTTTTGCGGCAGAGCCGATCGACACCGTTAGAGTCGGCATCGTCGGTCTTGGAATGCGCGGTCCCGGTGCAGTCGACCGTATGTCGCACATCCCCACTGCAAAGGTCGTAGCTCTCTGCGATATTGATTCGGCACGTGTGGCTAAGTCACAGGCGATCCTTGCTAATAACGGTGCCGCTCCCGCCAAGGAGTTCTGGGGCTCTGACACCGCTTATCTCGCAATGGTTCAGGATCCCGATATCGACCTGATTTATGTGGCTACCGACTGGCAGCATCATGTGCCCATCTCGCTCGCCGCTATGGAGAACGGCAAGCACGTGGCATGTGAGGTGCCCGCTGCCCACAGCCTCGAGGACATCTGGGCGCTCATCAACACTTCGGAGCGCACCCGCAAGCACATGATGATGCTTGAAAACTGCTGCTACGACGACTTCGAGCTCACCGCACTCAACATGGCTCAGCAGGGCGTGTTCGGTGAGGTGCTTCACGCCGAGGGCAGCTACATCCACAATCTGTCGGATTTCTGGAATGCTTACTGGAACAACTGGCGCATGAAGTTCAACGAGGAGCACGCCGGCGACATCTACGCTACTCATGGCGTTGGTCCGGCCGCACAGCTTCTTGACCTCCACCGCGGCGATATGCTCACAACTCTTGTGGCTATGGACACCAAATCGGTAAGCGGCCCCGACTTCGTTGAGAAGACCACCGGCACACGTCCCGAGCCTTGGAAAAATGGTGACCACACCATGACCATGCTCAAGACTGCCAACGGCAAGACCCTCCAGATCCAGCACGACGTGGTGACCCCACGCCCCTACTCGCGCATGTATCAGGTGACCGGTACCAAAGGCTTCGCCAACAAGTATCAGAGAAACGGTATCGTTCTCGATAAGGATGTTATCGCCGACGAAATGCCTGACCACGAGAATCTCTCAAGCCACGATTGGCTCCCCAAAGAGCAGTATGATTCGCTCATGGCCAAGTACAAGCACCCGATCCTCAAAGAGATCGGTGAGAAGGCAAAGCAGGTTGGCGGTCACGGTGGTATGGACTTCGTGATGGACTACCGTCTCATCTACTGTCTCAACAACGGTCTGCCCCTCGACATCGACGTTTACGACATGGCTGAATGGTGCTCGCTCGCTCCTCTTGGTGCTATCTCGATCGAGAATGGCTCTGCTCCTGTTGAGGTGCCCGACTTCACCCGCGGTGCCGGCAACAAGGTCAAGGGCTTCCGTCACGCCTACGCTGACAAGGCTGAGTGAAATTAAGCCTTCATAATATTTTATCGATCCCTGCCGGGCTTTATCGGGCCCGGCGGGGATTGCTTTTATTTCTCATTGCCGCGCTTGCGGCAGTGACCGGCGTCGAGGCGCAGATTGTGGCCGACACGCTTGAGAGGGGAGTGGAGCTTGGCGAAGTCGTGGTCAAGTCAAGGAAGGAGAAGTATAGCAAGAAAAATAATCCTGCGGTTGATTTTGTGAACCGCCTGCGCGGTCATGCGCCCGACAATGACCCTCTGCGCAACGAGCATTACAATTTCAGGCGTTATGGCCGTGTCACGCTTGCGATTTGCCCCTTCGACACGGCAAAGATCTCGAAGGAGGGAGGTCGGTGGAATTTTCTCAGGGAGCACGTGATAGCCTCGCCGCTATCCGACACCGTTATGCTTCCCATATCGGTCAAAGAGCGTTCGTCCACAGTGATTTATGAAAATGGCAAACGCCGTGAGATCGTCGATGCCGTCCGTCGAAACGGCATGGATGAGTTTGTGGATCAGGCCGGTACGGAGATGTATCTCGAGGATGTGATGCGTGATATAGACATTTTCCAGAACGATATCAACCTGTTTCAGAACCGTTTTGTCAGTCCGGTGGGCCGCCTCGCTCCCGATTTTTACCGCTTTTACCTCACCGACACAGTCGCGTCGCCCGACGGGAGCGAGCGATGGATCGAGTTGAGCTTCACCCCCATGGTCAATACCACCTTCGGCTTCAACGGGCGGCTCTATGTGGCCGAAGGCGACACCACGATGTTTGTCCGCAAGGTCAGGATGGGCGTTCCGGCGAATATCAACCTGAATTATGTCGACAAATTTGAGGTCGACATTGAGTTTGAAAGAGCCCCCGACGGCTCGAGGCTCAAGACCCTCGACGATTTCCGGGCCGAGCTGAAACTCTTGCCGTCGCTCCCCGGCATCTATGCCCGCCGGCTTGCCCGCTACACCGGTCATGGTTTCGAAGAGCCCTCGCCGGCCGACAAAGATATTCTCGCGGCCACCGAGGGGGAGGTAGTCACTCTCCCCGACGCTGAGGCGGCAGGAGTCGAAGAGCATTGGCTGTCGTTGCGTGAGCCCGGGATGGAGAGTGCCGAAAGCCGCGTGCCGCAGCTGATGGAGCGGCTACGGGGCGTGCCCCTCTACAAGTATGGTGAGAAAGCGCTACGCATCCTCTCGTCGGGCTACGTTGCCACCTCTCGTCGTCCCGGAGCCTCTAAATTTGACCTCGGGCCGATCTACACATTCTTTTCAGGCAATGATCTTGAAGGGTTGCGCCTGAAAGTAGGCGGCATGACCATGCCCCCGCTGAGCCCCCGATGGTTTGCCGGAGGGTACGTCGCTTATGGCACTAAGGATCGCCGCATGAAGTACAATGGTTGGCTTGAATACTCCCTTATAGGCAAGACGAAATATGCAAGCGAGTTTCCGGTGAGATCGCTCCGCGTCGAGTATCTCGACGATGTCAGCTACATAAGTCGCACCCTGTTCTATACCGAAGACGACAATATGTTCATGTCGCTGAGTCGCAAGCCGCAGCGCATGATTCTCTATGAGCGCAGAGCCTTGGTGAGATTCATGTATGAGCGGCGCGATCATCTGTCGTTTGAGGCAAAAGCCTCCGTGAGCCGCAAAGAGCAGTCGCCCTACGTCAGGTTTCAGGACGCTGCCGGCCGCACCGCCACCCACTACTGGCTCGGTGCGGTTGAAGGCACAGTCCGTTGGGCTCCTGGCGAAAAATTCTACGAGTCACGCCGCCATCGCCTTCCCATCAACCTCGACAACCTCGAGCTGTTCCTCACTCACCGGAGCGGCTTTACCCGCACATGGCACCGCACCACTCCGATCAATACCACCGAATTAGGCATGAGAAAACGATTTTGGCTCTCAGCTTTCGGCTACGTCGACCTGCTCGCAAAAGGAGGTCACATCTGGAATGCCGTGCCCTATCCCGAGATTGCCATGCCGTCGGCCAACCTCTCCTATGTCATCCAGCCCGAAACCTTTGCATTGGTTGATCCTATGGAATTTGTTGCCGATACCTATGGCCAGATCGACTTTTATTATCGTGCCAACGGAGCGTTGCTCAACCGCATTCCGCTGCTCAACCGTCTGCGGCTGCGCGAGGTCATCGGCGTGAAAGGCTGGTGGGGGCACCTGTCGCATCGCAACCGCCCCGATCTGCACGATGAGCTCTTCCGTTTCCCCGAGACAACGACACACACCCGCATGCCCCGCCCCTACATGGAAGCGAGCGTCGGCTTGGAAAACATCCTTAACATCTTCAGAGTCGACTACGTTTGGCGCCTCACCTACCGTCGCGACGCCCCCTGTCTCAACGGTCTCCGCATCGCCGCCCGCCTCAAATTCTAACCCCATACTTTGCTTTGCGTGGCTGTCACATGGTGGTGGGTGGGGTGGGGTGATACATCACGCAAACACATTCTAGCGTGCAAAGCACGCGTTTCATGCAGTAACCGCGCCTGTCAGGGCGCGGCTGCTGCAATATG
>CAYSKE010000051.1:0-11673 GCA_964431465.1 uncultured Muribaculaceae bacterium
ACCTGCTGCGAGGGGTAGGGGAAGGTCATCATGTAGTCCTGATAGGGAAGTTTGTCGGTGTAGTCCCCGTAGAAGTCAATGGTATAGGCCGACTCGGGATCGTTGCGATCCTCGTAGTATCTGACGGTGGGACGACTGTTGAGCTCGGCAGCTGCAAGCGCCTTGATCTCGGCATTGCTGCTGCGGTGCCAGCGCTTGAGGTCGAAGAGGTGGTTGCTGTACTCAAACGCGAGCTCGCAACGACGCTCATGGTAGAGGTCGGTCATCGTGGCAGCACCGGGAAGCGGTGTGAGGTTGGAGCGGGTGCGCACGCTGTTGATATCGGCTGCAGCCTGACCACCGTTACCCTGCATCAGATAAGCCTCGGCGCGGAAGAGGATCAGCTCGGCCATGCGCAGGAGCGGGAAGTTGAGGCGCACCGTGGGCCAGTTACCGTTGGCGTTCACATAACCGTTGCCGATAGGATCATCGGTCATACCGAACGATTCCTGGAACTTGAAGACCTGAAATCCCGAATTTTCATCAGACGCAGAGAAGAATGTGCGCTCTTCACCGAAGAACATGAATTTCTGACCGTAGGTGAGCACCGACTTGATGATGCGGTCATTTTCTTCGCCATCTTTGAGCATCTCCTCATAGATATCGTTTGAAGGCTTGATCTGCCCCCAACCGTTGTAGATACCCCAGCCTTTGTTCTCGAGCATTACACCGGGGAGCTCAATGCCTCCACCTACCGTGCCGCCGTCAGATGGGATGGTCCAGATATACTCACGACCCCAGAACTTGGATTTGTCGGAGGAGAACACTTCGGCAAATGTGTCGGCGAGACCGCGGCCATACTCGTTTTCGAGCTGGTTGACGCAAGTGATCACGTCGCTCCACTTACCTTCGTCCCATGTAGCCCAGTAAGCATAAGTCTTGGCCTTGTAGCCGAGAGCGGCAGCCTTATGGGCACGTCCCTGATCGTCGGCACCGTAGGACTCGAAGCGGGGGAGATAGTTCATGGCGTTGTCAAGATCCTCGATGATGAGACGGTAGTTCTCCATGACGCTCTCACGCTGCGGGGGGATGGAGTTGTCGTACTCACCCTCGAAGTCCTCCCAGCGCACGAAAGGCACACCGAGCTTATCGGTGCCGTAGCGGTGAGCCACCCAGAAGTGAGCGAACGCACGCATGAAGTAAGCCTCACCGAGTGAGCGCGTCTCAACCTCCGTAAGGGTATTTTTGGCAAGAAGCGACTTGATTATGTAGTTGGATCTCGACATAATCGTGTACAGGGTGTTGTAGGAGTCACGTATGGGGCTCTCGTCGCCGGTGTACTTGAAAGTAGCCAGCGTAGGATAGCTACGTGTGCGACCCCACACGATGTCGTTGGCGGCACCCTGCTCCCAGAAGAGCTCACGACCGAACATGCCTTCCTGATGGGTGGGCTGATAGAGTGCGTTCACGGCATCGATCGCCTGCTGGTCGTTGGTGAAATATGTTGTTGTGGTGGTATTACCCTCCGGCTGCACATCGAGGAAATCATTGCAGGAGCTGAGGCTCAGAGCCAGCACGGCGGTTCCCAAAATATACTTGTTCATTTCTATTTTCCTTGATTAGTAGGTTAGGTTGATACCGAACGAGAATGTGCGTGCCACGGGGTACTTGAGAGCGTCCCAACCGCCGCATTCGGGATCCATGCCCGAGTACTTGGTGATGGTGAAGAGGTTTTCAGCCGAGAAGTAGACGCTGAGCATGCTGCGGCGGCTCTTCAGGTAGTTGCTCTTCTGCACAAGGCTCGAGAGGTCGTAGCCGATGGTGAGGTTCTTCATGCGCAGATAGTCGGCATCCTCAAGATACCAGTCGGAGGGAGTGGTGAAGTTGCCGTTGTTGTCGGTCTTCGAGAGGCGCGGGATGTTGCTGCCGCGGTTGCTCTCGCTCCATGCGTTGAGGATCTCTTTAGAGCGGTTGAAGCTACCGTCGACATCACTCAGGATAAGCGACTTACCCACATAGAGCGCCTGCGCGCCGCCTACACCCTGGAACATGGTGCTGAACGAGAGGTTCTTCCATGTGAAGCCGAGGTTGAGTGCATAGGTGAGGTCGGGAGTGGCGTTGCCCATATACTGGCGGTCCTTGTCGTTGATGACACCGTCGCCGTTGAAGTCAACAAACTTCAGGTCACCGGCCTTTGCGTTGGGCTGGATAGGATTACCATCCTTGTTGACGTAGGCTGCAGCCTCAGCGTCGCTCTGGAAGATGCCGTCGGTCTTGATCAGATAGTAGGAATTGAGGGGCTCACCTTCGGCAGTCTGATACATGTAGGGGAGCACCGAGCGGAAACCGCCGCCACCTGTCCACACACCGGGAGTGTTGTCGGAATTCTTCACGCCTATGTCGGTCACCTTGTTGGTGAGAGTTGCGAGGTTACCCGAAATGAAGTAGGTCCAGTCCTTATTGACGTGCTGAGTCCAGTTTGCCGACATCTCAAAGCCGCGGTTGCGCACTTCACCGAGATTGACCAGCGGAGCGTCCAGACCGATTGTGTTCGGCCAGTTCATCGTCTGGTACTGGATGAGGTTGTAGGTGCGCTTGTCGAAGTAGTCGAACGACATGCTCAGACGCTCGCTGAAGAGATCCACATCAAGACCGAGGTCCCACTGCTCTGAAGTCTCCCATGTGAGTTTGGGGTTAACCGACTTGTAGTTGTAGACAATCGAGCCGAAAGGACGCTGGTTGCCGGCCTGACCGTAGTCACCGCTATACCATGATCCGAGAAGGGCTGCCTTGTACCCCATGCCGATAGAACCGAGGTTACCTACACGACCCCATGATCCACGTATCTTGAGGAGTGATACCAGCTCGCTCTTGTTGAAGAACGGTTCGCTCGAAATCTTCCATGCGCCGGTCACAGCGGGGAAATCACCATAGTTGTTGTCTTTGGGAAGACGTCCGGCATAGTCGCGGCGCCATGAAGCGGTCACGAAGTAGCGGTCGTCGTACACATAGCCCACGCGGGCAACGAGAGCGACATTTGAATCGGGGCCGCTCAGCCAATCGGTCGCGCTGGTGATATTGCCGGCTTTCTCAAGATACTGGAGATAAGGGCTTTCGTCGGCAAAGTCGCTGGCGATCACCTGCATTCCACGCGACTCATAGTGGTCGGCGGTGAAAGAGAAGAGACCGCTGAAACGATGCTTGTCAAACACGTTGTCGTAGGACAGCGTTGTCTCCGACTCCCAGTTGTCGGTGCGATAGTTCGACTCAGTGAGGGTGTTGTTGGCGTTGGGCTTACCCGGCTCGTCGACGATAGGATTGAAGTTCTTGTAGTTGTTCTGGAAGATGTTGTAGGTGAAACGGCTCACGAGTTTCAGACCCGGAACGACGTTGCCGATCTGGAGAGTGGTAGTTGTCCAGAGGTCGGTCGAACGGTTGTAGCGGTTCTCAGCCTCGAGCAGACGCACGGGGTTCACCACGTCGCCATGAGCCGATGCCAGACCTTCGCCATACTGTGCGATATAAGCGGGATCCTCGTTGGCAGTACCGCCGTAAGATCCGTCGAGAGGATTGTAGACCGAAGCAGCCGCCGGCATCCAGATAGCTGAAAGGATAGGACCGGTGTAACCGTCGTCGGTACCCTTTGAGCGCGAATTCCAGTTTTTCCATGTGAGATCCTCACGCACGGTCACCCACTTGTTGAGGTTGAACATACCCTGATAGCGGAGCGCTATATCCTTTTTGTAGGTGTTGCGCAGAGTGCCCTCGTCGTTGTTGTAGGCAAGCGAGAAGCGGTTGTTGAAGTTCTCGGTACCGGCATTGAGCGAAACGCTGTGACGCTGATAGAAACCGGTCTGGAAGATCTCGTCCATCCAGTTGGTGCGGGTCGTGCCGATCCAAGGGTTGTTCTCGGTTTTCCATGCATACGGCAAGTCAAGACCTGCATTGGCATAAGAGATCTCGCGCATTCTGATCTCCTCGGCAGCGTTGAGCGGAGTGATGGTATTGGCAGCCTTGCGGAAACCGAACTGACCCTCATAGGAGATCGAAGCCTCACCGGGCCTTGCCTGCTTGGTAGTGACGAGCACAACACCACCGGCACCCGACTGCGCGCCATAGATAGCGGCCGAAGCGGCGTCCTTGAGGACAACGATCGACTCAATGTCGCTCAGCGAGTTGATGGGAGCTCCGGGAACACCGTCGACCACCCAGAGGACGTTGTCGCCGTTCTGCGAGCCCTGACCGCGGATCACGATCGAGGGAGTCGATGTGGGGTCGCCGCCGGCCGATGTGACGGTCACACCGGGAAGCGCACCCTGAAGCATCGCTTCGGTCGAGGTGACGGGACGTTTCTCGAGTTCTGCCGTGTTGGTGACCACACCCACGGCTGCCGAGAGATCCTGCTTGCGCTGCTCGGCACCATAGCCAAGCACGACAACCTCGTCGAGAAGCTAGGTCGACTCATCCATTACAATGACCATAGGTTTCTCCGTCACAAACATCTCCACAGGGTTATAACCGATATAAGTCACGATTATCGCACCACCTTTAGGAGCTTTGACGGAAAACTCTCCGTCGAAGTTAGTGGCCACGGCAGTCTGCGTGCCCTTCACTGTGACGGTGGCACCCACCAGCGGGTCGCCATTTGAGTCTTGAACAACGCCCTTGACAGAGATGTCCTGCGCAAAGGCGCTTACAGAAAACAGGAGTCCCACAAGAAGGACCAGCACTGTCTGTCCATAAGATCTTTTCATTTGGTACTACTCTTTTGTGTATTGATTTTGAAATGATGGTTATATCTGAAGGCTGTCGCCTTTTTTCTATGCGTGTGAATTATTTTGGTTTTTGCGTTTGTTTTGTTTCCCTCGTCTATTTTATTGATTTTATTGAATTTTCGCTACAAGATCTCCGGCGTATATTTCGCCGGATAGCCGGCGTCGCTCCTGACTCACCAGCTTGGGTCATGGCATTTTCCGCCCGACTCCGTTACAACTTTTGCACCGCAATATTACAACAATATTTCATATAAAAATATTTATTTGAGTTAATATTTGCAAATATGTGTATAAAAGTCATATCGTATCATAAAATGATGCAACAAATTTTAACAGATTCATTTTTTGTTGCGACTGCATAAAAAAACGGCCCCCGACCCAAAGGGCCGGGAACCGCACTAAAGGGATGAGAGAGGAGAACGAGTCGTGTACTTAATCGTTGTCGACGAGATCGACAGCGTAGTACATCTTTTTGCCTGTGGGATAAAGTCCGGTGATAAACATCACCTTGTCATAGCCGTCGGAGCTCTTCATGATGGCGTCGTAGATTTTCTCCACGTCGTCGGCCGACGACACACGGCTGTTGTTGATTTCGGTAATGATGAAACCGTCCTTGATGCCGGCGCGCTTGAAGCGTCCGTTCTGCAAGCCGCTCACCTGCACACCCGACGAGATGCCGAGCTGACGCATGGTCTCGGGAGTGACTGCCTTGAACGCACAACCGAGATCGGTCACGCTACCGGCTTTGGTCACGCTGGTGTTGCCCTGATTGTTGCGCAGGGTCACGGTGACGGTCTGCAGCTTGTTGTCGCGGTAGAAGGTCACCTTGGCTTTGTCGCCGGGGCGAAGCTGAGCCATAGCCTCCTGAAGCTGACCGGTGGATGTGGTGGGATGACCGTCGATAGCCACGATCACGTCGCCCTCCTGCAGGCCGGCTTCCATAGCCGCGCTGCGCTCCTGCACCTCGCCCACATAGAGGCCGCTGTTGGTGGCGGTGATATTCTTCTCTTTGGCAAGCTGCGGGGTGAGCTCTGAGAACATCACGCCGAGGAATGCACGCTGCACGGTGCCATACTGCTTGATGTCGGTCACCACTTTCTTAACGATCGAGGTGGGCACGGCAAACGAGTAGCCGGCGAAGTTGCCCGTCTGCGAGTAGATGGCGGTGTTGATGCCCACAAGCTCGCCGGCGAGATTCACGAGCGCGCCACCCGAGTTACCGGGATTCACGGCGGCATCGGTCTGGATATACGACTCGATACCGGTGCTTCCGCTGCGGGTGATCGAGGAGATATTGCGCCCCTTGGCGCTCACGATACCGGTTGTGACGGTCGATGTGAAACCAAACGGGTTGCCCACGGCAAGCACCCACTCGCCCACCTTGAGGTTCTCAGAGTCACCGATGGGGATGACATGGAGACTGTCGGCGTCGATCTTGACCAGAGCGAGGTCGGTCGAGGGATCGGTACCGATCACCGTGGCGTTGAACGAGCGGTTGTCGTTGAGCGTCACCTCAAGCATCTCGGCACCCTCGACCACGTGGTTGTTGGTGACGATGTAGCCGTCGGCGCTCAGGATCACGCCCGAGCCGAGCCCCATCTGCTGGGGTTGCTGCGGCTGCTGGGGTTGCTGACGGCGCGGCTGCTGCTGACGCGGCGAGCCGAAGAAAAACTCATAGAAGGGGTCGAAATCGCCTCCTTGCATGTTGCCGCCACGCTGGTGAGGTGTGGCGTAGCTTTTGATCGACACGACACCGTTGACGGTGCTCTCGGCTGCCGAGGTGAAATCAGTTGCGGGAGTGGTCACGCTGCCCACTGTATAGAATTGTCCACCGTTGCCGGAATCCTGAGTTACTGAGTAGATGCGGTCATTGTTGCCGTCGGTGGCGGCGCGCATGACCATCGCTGTGGTGAGAGAGCTTGCCACTGCTACTCCGCAGGCGGCAAGAAGTATCATTCCATTCTTCTTCATAAATTTTGGAACGTTGTTAAATGTGTGATTGCAATTTTTAGATTCTGTGATTGGTCAAAGTTCCTGCCTTCGTCCCAATGCAAAGTTACAATAAGTAGACTATGAAAACTACTAAAAGTCAAGCGCATTAAATTAATTTAATTAAAGATGGCCGGTATAAAGATATTTTTAATCTTGCCGGCGGCAACGCTCCGAAAACTAAAGATATTTTATATTTTTGCATCAGAGTTGTTAATGAAACCGATATTATCCCACTGCATTTATGCCGATAATGAAAAATCTGTCAGTCATTGCGATATCTGCGAGCCTGCTGCTCGGTGCCGTCATGGCCTCGTGCGGGTCGGGACGACACACCGTGTCGCGCGGCAGCTACCGCAACGATGATATATATTATGCTTCCGACAGAAACAGGCCGCAGACTCCTCCCGCCGCCGCGCCCGCAAAAAGAGGCGGCAAAGCTCCGGCAACCGTCGGCGACATAGCCGACATGTCGCCTGTGGTGACTGAAGCCTACAAGTGGATAGGCACTAAATACCGCTCGGGAGGCAACTCGCGCGCCGGCACCGACTGCTCGGGGCTGGTCTGGGCCATCTTCGGCGACGTCATGTCGATAAAGATGCCCCGCACGGCATGGGAGCAACAGGTTTTCTGCAAGCCGGTCAACCGCTCGGCACTCATGCCGGGCGACCTCGTGTTTTTCTCCTCAGGCAAGGGTCGTGTGTCGCACGTAGGCATCTATATCGGCAACGGGGAGATGATACACGCCTCCACGAGCAGCGGGGTGATCAGGAGCGCGCTGAGCGAGAACTACTATCAGCGGCACTATCATTCGGCCGGACGTGTGGGCAACTACAAAGGGGCACCTGCCGTGCAGCCGCAGAAGATCGTCAACTCCCGCGCCGCGCTGGAGGATCTCGACGAAACCCTGACTGAAATGACCGATTCAATACTGTCGTCATATCTCGACTGATGATGAGCTGGAGAAGCCTTGTCATATTGATCGTGGCGGCCACACTGTCGGCGGCGGTGACTTCATGCCGGACCACCGGCACCGCGACAGCCGACGCGCAGCTTGAGCGCGGCGAATACTACGAAGCCCAGCGCTCCTACCGCAAGATCTACAATAAGCTCACGGGGCGCAACCAGCGGGAGCAGCGCAGCGACATCGCCCTCAAGCTCGCGCAGTGCTACATGAAGCTAAATCAGCCCGCCCGCGCATCGCAGATGCTGCGCAACGCCATGCGTCAGCGCACCGACGATGTGCAGCTTCAGCTCATGCTGGCGCAGTCGCTGCAGCAGGAGGGAAAATATGCCGACGCGCTCAAAGCCTATCAGGACTACATAGATCGTGGCGGTAGCGAGGATGAGGCTGCGGCGGGGATGGAAGGATGCCGGCAGGCACTCGCGGGAAACATCGCGACCCGCTACCGCGTGACACGGGCCAAGACCCTCAACATGAACCGCAGCGACTACTCCCCCGCATTTGCAGGAAACGACTTCAACCGCATCTATTTCACCTCGACCAACCGCTACTCCACCGGCACCGACGCGAGCGGAATAACCGGCCAGAAAAACGGCGATATATGGATGGCCGACCGCAACGAGCGCGGCGAGTGGAAGCGTCCGGAGCCGGCCGAGGGAAACGTCAACAGCAGCCACGACGAGGGGACGCCGTCGTTCACCCCCGACGGGCAGACGATGTATTTCACCCGCGCCCGTCAGGAAGCCGAGGAGCACACCGGGCTCGAGATATGGGTGTCGCACCGCCGTGATGCCAGCTGGAGCGAGCCTGAGCCGCTGGAAATCGAAGAAACCGATTCTTTATACAACTACGCGCATCCGGCTGTGTCGCCCGACGGCCGCTGGCTCTATTTCGCAAGCGATATGCCGGGAGGGCGGGGAGGCTACGACCTGTGGCGCGTCAATATCGAGCGTGGAGGCGCGCCGATGAACCTCGGCGACCACATCAACACGGCAGCCGACGAGGTGTTTCCCTATGTGCGCGATGACAGCACTTTCTATTTTTCATCGGACGGGCACCCCGGGCTCGGCGGTCTCGACATTTTCAAGGCTTCAAAAACCGAGACCGGAAACTGGACCGTCAGCAACATGCTTGCTCCCGTCAACTCATCGGCCGATGACTTCGGCATAGTCTTCGGCGAGGGAGAAAGCGGCTTTTTCAGCTCTGGACGTGGCGACACCCGCGGCTACGACCACATCTTTGAGTTCATGTTGCCGGAGCTGCACATCGGTCTCACCGGTTATGTAGCCGACACTGAGGAGTATGCCGTGCCCGGCGCGGTCATCAGGCTTGTCGGCGACGACGGCACCGACCGCCGCACCCGCGCGCGCGACGACGGCTCTTTCGACTTCACGCTCGACCGTGGCGTCCGCTACGCTATGCTCGCTACCGCCGAGGGTTACCTCAACGCCCGTCAGGAGTTTGCGTCAGACACCACCGAGGAGGACGCCACCTATGAGATAATGTTTACCCTCGCGCCGGTCAACCGCCCCATGGTGATTGAAAACATCTTCTACGACTACAACAAAGCCACCCTGCGCCCCGAGTCGCGTGTGGCTCTCGACAGCCTTGCTGCAGTGATGCGTGAGAACCCCACAATCACCGTCGAACTCAGCGCACACACCGACCGCATAGGCAGCGACAACTACAACCGGCCGCTATCGGAGCGACGCGCCCGCGCCGTGACCGATTATCTCATAAATGAAGCGGGCATTGACCCGCGACGGCTCACGGCAAAGGGCTACGGCAAATCGCGCCCCATGACCGTCACGCCGCGCCTCGCACGGCAGTTCCCGCAATTTCAGGAGGGCACCGTGCTCACCCCTGACTTCATCGAGGGGCTCGAGAGCGATGCCGACCGCGATGCAGCCGACCAGATCAACCGCCGCACTGAGTTTGAAATAACATCAGTTGATTTCTTCTAAGACGCAAGTGATCTCATGGAGTTTGTGACAAAAGTAAATATTGACCGACCCGACTTTCAGCTGACCCACGGCAACCCGATCGTTGCCGTCGGCTCATGCTTTGCCACCGAGATCGGCAGCCGGCTGCGCGACAGGCTCTTTGACATCGACATAAACCCTGCGGGCACCATGTTTAATCCGGCAAGCATAGCCGACACACTCACCCGCATCCTCGACCGCGACCTCTACCGTCACGACGAGCTCGTGAAAGATCAGGCAGGCACATGGCATCTCATGAGCCATCACTCTGAATTTTCGTCGGCCGATCCCGAGGCTGTGATATGTCGCGCCAACTCCCGCCTCCTTGCTGCCGAAGCCATGCTTCGCGAGGAAGATGCCCTGCTCATCGTCACATTTGGCTCGGCACGCGCTTTCCGCTATCTCGCCACAGGGAAGATCGCGGGAAACTGCCACAAGCTCCCCGCGCGGGAGTTTGAAATGACCGATCTGTCGCTTGAAGAAATCACGGCAGAGTGGGACGCGCTCATCAGCCGCCTCATAGCGTGCAACCGATCGTTGAGGATCATCCTCACCGTCAGCCCGGTGCGTCACAAGGCTTACGGGCTTGTGGCCGACCGCCTGTCGAAGTCAACCCTCATCCTTGCGTGCCATCGGCTCAAAGCCATGTACCCCGGAGCCGTCGGGTATTTCCCTGCTTATGAGATTCTCACCGACGAGCTGCGCGACTACCGGTTCTATGCCGCCGACATGGTGCACCCCTCCGACGTGGGAGCCGATTATGTCTTCACCCGGTTTGCCGAGACCTATCTCACAACCGGTGAGCAGGAACTATGCCGCCGCTGCCAGGCACTTACCCGCCGGCTCAGCCACCGCCGGCTCGGTGAGCGCAACGCTCAGGCGATCGAGTTTGAGGAGGAGACCGCCCGTCAGGCAACCGCGCTCGCAGCCATCTCGCCGCGCATGGCAAAAGCCATCCAACTATTGAAAAAAGAGAAGTAATGAACGATATACTTTCCGCATCAAAAACCGCCGTACTCACCGACAGCCGTTCGCTCACCCGCCCTGCCGACACCACGTTTATAGCGCTTGTCACCCCATCGGGCGACGGTCATGATTTTGTGCGCGAGCTGTTCGACAAAGGAGTAAGGGATTTTGTCGTTAGCCGCCCCGTCGAGGGTGAGGAGTGCATGAAGTCGGCCGGCGCGCGCTTCCTTCACACCTCCGACACCACGAAATATCTGCAAGACCTCGGAGCCGCCGCCCGCGACCGATTCAGCGGACACGTGGTAGCCGTGACAGGCTCGCGCGGCAAGACCATCGTGAAGGAGTGGCTCGCAACGTTGCTCGACACGGCGGCAGCCCGGAGTCCGCGCAGCTTCAACTCGCAGATTGGTGTGCCTCTCTCGCTCATCGGTGCAGGCAGCAACGCGCCCTACGGAGTGTTTGAAGCCGGAGTGTCGGAAACTGGCGACATGGCGCGCCTTGAGGATATTTTGCGCCCCGACACCGTCATCATCACCAACATAACCGACGAGCACGACAGTGGCTTTGCCGGACGCGAGGAAAAGACTTTTGAAAAGCTGCGGCTTGCGCGCCACGCAAAGACTATTGTATATTGCATTGACGATGCCGGGATTGCCGGGAATGTCGCACTGATAAAGAATCCCGGACTGCGCAGGGTCACATGGTCGGCCAAAGGCAATCGCGCCGATGTCGTGCTCCACTCTGTGACGCAAACCGACACCGCGACCACGCTCGACATTTCGCTTGGCTCCGACCGACGCACCATCAACACTACCGCGCTATCATCTGACGCCGACATAAAAAATCTTGTCACCTCCCTCGCCGCCCTCTATGCACTTAAAGGCGACACCGTCAGCGCCCTGCCGTGGGATAGCATGGCAGCCTCGCTCCGGCACATCAAAAACCGCCTTACCGTGCTTGAAGGGGTCAACAACTGCAAGGTGATAGCCGACCGCTTCACACGCGACGCACTCTCGCT
>CAYSKE010000052.1:0-11268 GCA_964431465.1 uncultured Muribaculaceae bacterium
TCATGAAGCCATGCTTGCGGAGCACTGCCTTGTCGTCGGGGTTGATTTTCACGAGTGCGCGTGCGATACCGAGACGGAGAGCTTCGGCCTGGCCTTTGTAGCCGCCGCCGTCGAGGTTGACGAGGATGTCGTACTTCTCGGCAGAGTCGAGTGTGAGCAGGGGCTGCTTCACGATGTACTGAAGGATGGAGGAGGGGAAGTAAACGTCGAGAGGACGCTTGTTGATGGTGATTTGACCGTTGCCTTCCTTAACGATCACGCGAGCCACGGCAGCTTTGCGGCGACCCACTGCATTAACTGATTCCATTCTTCAATTATTTGATTTTGTTAATATCGATGAGTTCGGGATTCTGAGCTTCGTGGGGATGGTTGGGACCATTGTACACGTGCATGTTCTCAATGATGGCACGGCCCATGCGGTTCTTGGGGAGCATACCCTTAACGACCTTGATGAAGAGGGGGTTGTAGCCGGGCTTGAGGTGCTTGTTGAACGACTTCTTGAGAAGAATCTCGGGGGTGGAGACGCGCTGTCCGCCGGGATAGCCGGTGTAGCGGAGGTATTCGCGGCCGGTCCACTTGTTGCCGGTGAGGCGAACTTTGTCGGCGTTGATTACGATGACGTTGTCGCCGCACTCGATGTTGGGGGAGTAGCTGGGCTTGTTCTTGCCGCGGAGGATGAGGGCGATGGTGGCGCAGAGACGACCGAGAACCTGGTCGGTAGCGTCGATAACCACCCACTTGTGCTCAACGCTTTCGGCGTTGGGCGTAATGGTCTTGTAGCTTAAAGTATCCACTTTTTAATGCTTGGTTAATAGATAGTTACATTGGTGGCATGGCAAGGAGTAAGCTCGGCCAAAAGCTGTGTCCCGCTGTGCCGGTGATTGATTTGAGGATATAATCGGCCTGCAAAGGTAGTGATTTTCTATTGATTAAGGATGTATTTGCCTTGTTGATTAAGAATTATTAACAATTATGCGGTGCTTTTGATTGACCAGCCGGGAAAAGCGGGAGAATGATGCAAAAAAATTGCACTTTCAGTTTCATGATTTTTCGGGAGGTTGCAGTCAACTTTTATCACCGACAGGGCAGCATAGATTTCGATTGTATAGAAAACGGTTAAGGTAGAGGTGTTTAGGGATCAGGAGCTACAGGCAGAGGGTTTTGCAGATGAGGATTTTTTACATACTTTTGCTGCGGATTATCACATTTATAATATATATGGCTTTTACAGGAAAAAAATTGTGGATGTCCGCCCGCGACTATGTGATGATCGTGGTGGGTATTCTGCTGTTCGGTTTTGGCTTCTCGGCGTTCATTCTGCCCGAGAAGGTAGTGATAGGCGGTGTGACCGGTCTGGGAACGATAGCCTACCTTATTACAGGCAAAACGTATATGATCGGCGTGACGCAGTATGCCATCAACCTGGTGCTTCTGTTCATAGCCTATTTCATAGTGGGCAAGGATTTCGTTGTGAAGACAATCTTCGGCGCTACGGTTATAGCCATAGTTGTGACTGTGTTGCCGCCGCTGTTCCCACACTCGCTCGTGCCATCCCAGCCGCTGATGGGGGTGTGTTTCGGCGCTATACTTACGGGTATCGGCCTTGGGCTTGTATTTATACATAACGGTAGTACCGGCGGCACGGATATCGTATCGGCTATCGTGGCCAAGCGCACTACGGTATCGATAGGGCGCACGATGCTATATGTGGATTTTGCCATTATATCCTCGTCGTACATCCTTACTCATGATATCGAGAAGGTGCTCTACGGTCTGTTCACGCTATTTATCACTTCGTACATGGTGGATGTGATAATCAATTCCAACCGCCAGGCCATACAGTTCCTTATAATTTCGCCTAAGTGGGAGAAGATAGCTTATGCCGTGAATAACTATGCGCGGCGCGGAGTAACGGTGATGGACGGAATGGGCTGGTACACGAAGCATTCGGTGAAGGTGCTTCTGATAGTGTGCCGCAAGATCGAGGCCGTGACGATATTCCGTATCGTGAAAAGTATCGACCCCAAGGCGTTCATTACCCAGGCCAATGTGAACGGTGTGTACGGCCAGGGCTTCGATGAGCTGAAATATAAGGAGGATGTGAAGCTACAGGAACGTCTGGAGCATGACGAACGACTTGCCGCTTCGCTGAGACCGGAGTGAGGTCAATTCTCGATGATCAAGATAAAAAGAGAGAGGTAAATTCGGACGTGGCCCTGATTTACCTCTCTCTCTCTTATGAGGATGTGTCCCCGCAGGGATCAGTCGTTTTTGATGATGCCGTATTTCTTGAAGACGCGTGTGATGGTCTCAAGAGCACGGTCGACCTGCTCCATGGAGTGTGTGGCCATGAGGCTGAAGCGGATGAGGGTGTCGGTGGGTGCTACAGCGGGCGACACGACAGGATTGACGAAGATGCCCTCCTCGAGAAGATCGCGGGTGATGGCGAAAGTCTTGAAGTCGTCGCGGATGTAAAGAGGGATAATAGGGGTAGAAGTATGGCCTATCTCGAAGCCTGCGCTGCGGAAGCCTTCGAGAGCATGGTGGGTGAGCTTCCAGAGATTCTCCTGACGCTCGGGCTCGGTCTTCATGATCTCCAGAGCCTTGAGGGCAGCCGCGGTGGAGGCGGGGGTGATGGAGGCAGTGAAGATGTAGGAGCGGGAGTGGTGGCGCAGGAAGTTGGTGATCTCCTTGTTGGTGGCAATGAAGCCGCCGAGTGAGGCGAACGACTTGGAGAATGTGCCCATGATGAGGTCGACATCGTCGGCCACACCGAAGTGATGGCAAACACCGCGACCGCCTTCGCCGAACACGCCGATGCCGTGGGCCTCGTCCATCATCACGCTGGCGTTGTACTGCTTGGCCAGGCGGACGATTTCCTTGACGTTGGCTACGTCGCCCTCCATTGAGAATACGGAGTCGCTGACGATGAGTTTGACACGGTCGGGGTCGCACTTGCGGAGCTGCTTCTCGAGCGACTCCATATCGTTGTGCTTGTACTTGAGCTGCTGGCTGAACGAGAGGCGACGGCCTTCGATGATGGAGGCGTGGTCCTGCTCGTCCCAGAGTATGTAGTCCTCGCGGCCGGTGAGTGCCGACACGACTCCGAGGTTTACCCCAAAACCGGTGGAGTAGATCATCACGTCCTCTTTGCCGATGTACTCGGCTATAGCGCGCTCGAGCTTCTTGTGGAGGTCGAGCGTACCGTTGAGAAATGGTGAGCCGGCGCACCCCGTTCCATATTTCTTTGTGGCTTCGATTGCAGCCTCCTTTATACGCGGGTCATTCACGAGACCGGAGTAGCAGTTGGAGCCGAACATCAGCACCTTTTTCCCATTGATAAGCACTTCAGGATCCTGTTCGCTGGAGATGGCGCGGAAATAGGGGTAGATACCAGCTGCCATGGCCTCCTGCGGGGCAGTGTATTGGGCAAGCTTGTTTTGGAGGAGTTTGGTCTTAGCCATTGGGTCGTCCTTGGAGATATCTAAGTCGTTGTTGTGAAGCCGGCACCACGGTCGGCGTTATTTGTTTTCGGTGGGGGAGTAGGCGTTTAAGCCTCGATCTCGGGTTCTACAAGGTCGGGATCGATGATGATGCGGCCGCAGTATTCACACACGATGATCTTCTTGTGCATCTTGATCTCAAGCTGTTTCTGCGGCGGGATGCGGTTGAAGCAGCCTCCGCAGGCATCACGCTGGATCGTCACGACTGCAAGACCGTTGCGGGCGTTCTGTCTCACGCGCTTAAATGCCTTCAGGGTGCGCTCGTCGATCGAAGGCTCGAGCGCGAGAGCTTCGGCATTCAATCGCTCCTCGTCCACTTTCGTTTCCGAGATGATCTGCTCGAGCTCTTTTTTCTTGTCGGCAAGTATGTGGTTCTGATCCTCAAGTTTCTCCTGAGTGGCCGCGATCTCACCCTTGCGGGTGTCGATGATGCGGGCAAACTCGTTGAGATGCTTTTCGGCAAGTTCTATTTCGAGGGTCTGGAACTCGATTTCCTTCGTCAGGAGATCATATTCGCGGTTGTTGCGCACATTGTCGAGTTGCTCCTTGTATTTGGCGATTTTCTCGCGGGCCTCCTCGATTTTTGCTTTCTCGGAAGCCGAGCGGCGCATCAGGTCGTCGATTTCTCCCGAATAATTGCGGATGCGTGTTTTAAGTCCTTCGATCTGATCTTCCATGTCGCTCACTTCAAGAGGCAGTTCGCCGCGAAGCAGGGTGATACGGTCAATTTCAGTGTTGATCGACTGAAGCTGATAGAGGGTCTTGAGACGCTCCTCCATGGTCAGTGACTCGCTTTTTGTCTTTTCAGCTGACATTTATTCTATAGATAGGTTATCGGGTTTTTTTCTTTCTCGGAATAATAGAGTGCAAATTTAGGAAATTTTTTATGAATTAACCCATAAAAAATCTCTTTTGCACAAGATTCTGTTTCGTAGTGCCCCACATCCACCGTCATGATAGCGTGGCAGTCGTCGAGAAACTGGTTGTGCTTGATGTCAGCGGTGACTATTGCATCTGCCCCCAGTCCGGCGGCCACTGCGATATATTCACCTCCTGCACCACCGCAGAGAGCCACGCGCTCTATCTTGTGGGCGGGGATACCTGAGCAGCGCGCAATCTTGGCGTTGCACACCTCCTTCACTTTCCTCACGAAGTCAAGAGGCTCCATAGGGGAGGGGAGAGAGCCGATCACGCCTAATCCCACCGCTCCGCGCCCTTCGGCATCACAGGTGCGGTCAAGAGTGCGCGTGTCCTTCATGCCGAGTTTCTCCGCAAGCACCCACGAGATTCCGCCGGGAGCACTGTCGAGCGCGGTGTGCGACGAGTAGATTGCCACTCCGGCGCGTAGCGCGGCGATAGCGGTCTGATCCACCCTGTTCACCCCGGTGAGCTGTTTGGTGGCTCTGAAAAGGAGCGGATGATGGGTAATGATGAGGTTGCACCCTTTCGCCACAGCCTCCGCCACAATTTCAGGCGTTGCGTCCACGCACAGCAATGCGCCCGTGCAGGGAGCATCTTTCTGCCCCGGCAGCATCACCTGCCACCCCGTGTTGTCATACGACTCCTGCCACTCCGGGTGTGCAAACTCCTCGATGGTCTCTACTATCTGCGCTATCTTAGGCATCGTGTCACTCCTCGTCTATCACTGCGAGCGAAAGCTCATCAAGCTGCTTCTGGTCGAGTGGTGCCGGAGCATCGAGCATCACGTCGCGGCCGCTGTTGTTCTTCGGGAAAGCTATGCAGTCGCGTATGCTGTCGAGACCAGCCATGAGCGAAACCCAGCGGTCGAGACCGTAGGCCAGACCACCGTGAGGGGGAGCACCGTAGGTAAAGGCATTCATCAGGAAGCCGAACTGCTCGCGTGCCTTCTCGGGAGTGAAGCCGAGTATGTCAAACATCTTGGCCTGCAGAGCCGAGTCGTGGATACGTATTGAGCCGCCGCCGACTTCCACGCCGTTTATCACCATGTCATAGGCATCGGCTCTCACTGCGGCGGGATCGGTGTCGAGAAGCGGAATATCCTCCTCTTTGGGGTGAGTGAACGGGTGATGCATTGCCATCAGGCGTCCCTCCTCCTCGCTCCATTCAAACATCGGGAAGTCGATCACCCACAGGCATGAAAACACATTCTTGTCGCGCAGTCCGAGGCGGTTGCCCATCTCGAGGCGCAGCTCGCCAAGCTGCTTGCGGGTCTTCATCACATCATCGCCGCTCAGTATCAGAATCAGATCGCCCGGTTTGGCGTTCATCTTCTCTTTGAGTTGCTGAAGCACCTCCTGCGAGTAGAATTTATCGACACTCGATTTCACGTTGCCGTCTGCTTCTACGCGGGCATACACCATCCCTTTGGCGCCGATCTGCGGACGCTTCACCCATTCCGTAAGCTGGTCGATCTGCTTGCGGGTATAGGATGCTGCACCTTCCACGCAGATGCCGCCGATATATTTTGCGTTGTCAAACACGCTGAACCCATGACCTTTCAGCACATCGTCAAGCTCAACAAAAGTCATGCCGAAACGCGTGTCAGGCTTATCGCTGCCATAGAGGCGCATCGCGTCAGCCCATGTCATACGGGGGAACTGTCCCTCGATTTCTATACCGCGTATTTCCTTGAACAGGTGCTTTGCCATACCCTCAAACAGGTTGAGCACATCTTCCTGCTCAACAAAGCTCATCTCGCAGTCGATCTGAGTGAACTCCGGCTGGCGGTCGGCGCGCAGATCCTCGTCGCGGAAACATTTTACGATCTGGAAATAGCGATCCATGCCCGCAACCATCAGGAGCTGCTTCAAGGTCTGCGGTGACTGCGGCAGGGCGTAGAACTGACCGGGATTCATGCGCGAAGGCACCACGAAGTCGCGGGCACCCTCGGGCGTCGAGCCGATCAGCATCGGAGTCTCGATCTCGAGGAACCCCTTGCTGTCAAGATAGCGGCGCACCTCCATGGTCATGCGATGACGCAATTCGATATTCTTGCGCACGGGATTGCGGCGCAGGTCGAGATAGCGGTACTTCATGCGCAGGTCATCGCCGCCGTCGCTCTCATCTTCGATTGTGAACGGGGGGATTGCACTTGTATTGAGTACCTTCACTTCCGAAGCCTCTATTTCGATCTCTCCGGTCGGAAGTTTTGGGTTTTTGCTCGTGCGCTCCGTCACCACACCCTTTATCTGAACCACAAATTCTCTGCCGAGAAGGTTGGCGGCATCCTTGAGGTCTGAATTTACTTCAGTGTTAAATACTATCTGTGTGATGCCATAGCGGTCACGAAGGTCAATGAAAGTCATGCCTCCCATTTTGCGGATGCGCTGCACCCAGCCGGCGAGCGTGACGGTTTCTCCGACGTTGGCGATGCGAAGCTCGCCGCAGGTCTTGTCGCGGTACATATATGTCGCTTTATTTCGTAAATCGTTGATTGCGTTGAAGTATTACCCCGCAATATACCCTTTTGCTTGCGTGGACACCCCAAGGCATAATTTCTGCTATGCAAAAATAGTGATTATTAGCGCAAATTGCCAACATTATTCCGAAAAAATCCACCCACGCTCTCCTCCTTCCTCTCATATTTCCCGATCCCTCCGCTCTCACTTCTCTCTTTCCCTTCCTTTCCTCTCCGAGTCCTCCGCGCCCTCCAGGTTCTCCGCCTCCTCTCATAAATGCAACCGCGACCGGAATCTTAAATTCCGGTCGCGGTCAGTATCTTGCATTGCGGCATTTATTTCACTCTGAGCTTCTTGCCGATCTGGAGTGTGGTTTTTGTCGAAATGCCGTTGAGCTGGCATAGTTTGTTGACCGTTGTGCCTTGGCGAGATGCGATGCGGCCAAGTGTGTCACCCGATTTCACGGTGTAATACTGTGCCCCCGATGCAGCGGCTTTCGCTGCATTCTTGGCAGCTTCGGGATGAGCCTTCATGTACTCGGCATACTCGGCGAGATACTTCTTCTGGTATTCCGAGTTAGCTGCCGGATCATAGTTGCGTGCAAGCTGATAGGTGTCTTTGTCAAACGTGTAGGTGTCGGTGTGAACCGTCTGGTTTGCAAAGTCAAATATTGCCGAGGGGTTGATGGGATAACCCATGAAACGTGTTTCAAAGTGGAGGTGAGGACCGGTTGAGCGGCCGGTGTTGCCACCGAGGGCGATCGGGTCACCTGCTTTCACTACCTGATCAGGCTCTACGAGAAATTTCGAAAGGTGACCGTACACGGTTTCAAGGCCGTTGGTGTGGCGCAGGATCACGTAGTAACCGTAGCCGCGGCGCTCAAATTTCGTCAGGCGCACTTTGCCGTCAAAGGCGGCGCGGATTGTGTCGCCGATATGCACTTTGAGGTCAATGCCTTTGTGCTGACGGCGGAAGCGTTTGCGGTAGCCGTAAGGCGAAGTCACATAACCGGCGTGAGGCATCACAAACTTGCTGACGTCGATAACCTGCGACTGAGGCACATCTGCGGGCTTGAAAGGATTGACAAGTTGGCTGTCCCAACCCTCGGTGTAGATGTCCATTTCCGGTTCCTCTTCCTCTTTGAAGAGTTGGTCAAGGAATTGCTGTGTGCCTTCAACCTTGATTTGTTCACCTATGTTCTGCTGCTTGGCTATCAGCTCGGCATGCTCCTCTTTGTGGGCGCCGGGCAGATGAAGTGCCTGACCGAAAACGGCGGGAGCCGCAAGCAGACAGGTAAACATCAATATTTTTCTTGAAATACGTCGCATTGTATTCTTGTGATGCTCTGATTGGTAGAGCCGCTATAAAGAGAGAAATGTGTCTCGGTTGTGGTTTGGTCGACTGAAGTTGTTAAGTTTGTCAATGTCCCTCCGGATCATAAAGATACCTGAAATACCCCGGTGTGTAGTCAAGGATCTCATCTTCCTTGAAGAAGCGTTTGATCTCGATGGCTGCGTTCTCGGGGCTGTCCGAGGCATGCACGATGTTCTCCTGATTGCTCAGGCAGTAATCTCCGCGCAGAGTGCCGGGAGCTGCCTTTGAGCCGTCGGTAGAGCCTACCATCGCTCTCACGACCTCTACAGCATTTTTCCCTTTTACGCACATGGCAATAACCGGGCAAGCCATCATTGAGGCAAGCAGGAAGGGGAAGAAAGGACGATCGACAAGATGTGCATAATGCTCACGCAAAATCTTCTCGTCAAGTTGCATCATTTTCAGACCGGTGATAATGAGACCTTTTTTCTGAATGCGGCCGATGATCTCTCCTGTGAGGGAGCGCTCGATAGCCGATGGCTTGATGAGGATGAGAGAAGATTCCATTGACATTACGTTCGTTACAACTTTTTGGTCTTTACAAAGATAGTCATTTGAGGCAGAATAGAAAAATCCGGCATTGCTTAAAAAATACTAAAATACATGTCACCGACGATTTTGCTCCTGTAAACGCATATAAATTAAAAATATATGCAAAAACATGTTTTACAACATAAAGTGCATTTTCGCTGACCATACATGACCGACTTAGCTCGATGTGCATATTGTTAATGAATATTAAACTTTTAGATTCTTATTGTAACTATTAAAATAGTTCGTAGTTTTGCGATGCAAACTACAAAAATAGTTATGAGAAAAAAAGCAACAAAAGATCAACTGACTCCCAAAGAGGAGGAGCTTATGCGTCTGTTGTGGGAGCATGGCCCTGTTCCGATCAGTAAGCTCGTGGAGCTGTACCCTGATCCAAAGCCGCATTTCAATACCGTTTCCACCGTGATGCGGCGCTTGGAGGGGAAGGGCTTTGTCACCCACGATGAGGGCACAACTTCATTCCTGTACTATGCGGTTGCAAAAAAAGAGGATTTCAGGAACAAGAGTCTCGGTGATTTCATAAAGAATTACTTTGGCGGCAGCTACTATGGAGTCGTATCGGCACTTGTGGCTGAAGAAAAAATCACGGCCGACGAGTTGAAAGAGCTTCTGGATCTCGTTGAGAATAAGCATAGAGAAAATGGGTGAGCTCTTGTCATACTCAATGGTCAGCGGATTGCTACTGCTCTCGATGTTTCTGGCCTACCGGGTCTTTCTTGCAAGAGAGAACCAGCATTCCTATAATCGTGGAGTGCTTCTTATGATATATGTGGTTGCATTTGCCACACTCCCGATCCTATCACTGTTTCGCACCATTTTGGCTCATGATTCGCAGGCGGTCGGCCTCGTGGTCAGTGGCGGCTTTGTGCAGCCGGTTATCACCTCAAAACCTATGTGGGGCACTGTGGTAATATGGCTTTATATGATAGGCATGATTATAATTGTTGCAAAAACACTGATTACATGGGTCAACCTCGTTTCGGTCATTCGCTCTGGTGAAAAGATTGTGAAAGATGGATATACGGTTGTACTGACCGACGATGAGCGCTTCGCTCCATTCAGTTGGATGCGTTATATGGTGATAAGCCGTTCAGATTATGAAAACAACCATTCGGCGATTGTTGCCCATGAGTTTAAGCACATAGCCTGTCGTCATTGGGTCGATTTGTTGATCGCTCAGGTGGTTTGTGTTATAAACTGGTTCAATCCGGCTGCATGGCTCATGCGTGAGGAATTGATGCTTGTCCATGAATACCAAGCTGATATGGCAGTGCTCGAAAGCGGATTCAATCCTCGTGACTATCAACTCTTATTGATAAAAAAGGCTGTTGGCGTCAGATTCCCGTCCTTAGCCAACAGCTTGAATCATAGTAAACTTAAAAAACGTATCACCATGATGTGTAAGACAAAGAGTGGTGCAGAGCAAAAGATGAAAGCCCTTGCACTTGTGCCGATGCTTGCGTTGGCACTTGGCGTGGCGTCAGTGCCGGCCGTGCGTGCAGCTGTTTCGACGATCAGCAGCAGCGATGTTTCTATAGGCAAAGATAGTGAAAAACTTGCTCAGGACAGCGTCAGCTTGCGAAATTTCAAAGTTGCACAAGTGAGTAAAGTGGGTGATGAGACCGCGGTTCTTGTCGCGGGCGAAAACATTGTTGGAAGCCTCACGGTTTCAGGGGCGACTTTCACCATAAAGGGAAAAACCTTTGATGCCACGTCCATGAAATGCGACATGAGTGATGGTGACGCCACTATAGTAGCAAGATTCCCGGTTGCCGGGGATTATTCCGACACCCACATGTCATTGGATGTCAACGGTAAGATCGTTAAATTCGATCTCGACGGTTATATTGATGATAATATGATTAATGTGGTTGGCGTTTCGTCGAAGAAAACTTCCGATGCAGCTGGTGATGTTGATTCCCCTTCCAAAGACTACGTTATCTATCTCGACGGAGAGAAGATCAGTAAGGCGGAAATGGATAAATTGTCATCCGACAGAATTGCATCGGTTACGGTGGTGAAAGAAAAGAAAATCATTATAATCACCACAAAAAAATAGTCAACTTGATATAATATTGACTATCTATAAAAACTTTAGAGGCTGCACCATTGGCGCAGCCTCTAACTTGTTGTAGTGTTGCTGATTTATGCGTTCTCGAGATCGGGATCGAGGATCTCAAGCATCTTGATTGCTGAAACGGGGATGCGGGTACCCGGGCCGAAGATTGCGGCAACACCTGCTTTGTAGAGGAAGTCATAGTCCTGAGCGGGGATAACGCCACCGGCTGTCACGAGGATATCCTCGCGGCCAAGCTTCTTGAGCTCTTCGATTACCTGCGGGATGAGGGTCTTGTGACCGGCAGCCAGCGAGCTTACGCCGAGGATGTGGACGTCGTTTTCCACTGCCTGACGGGCTGCCTCGGCGGGAGTCTGGAAGAGGGGACCCATATCCACGTCAA
>CAYSKE010000053.1:0-3291 GCA_964431465.1 uncultured Muribaculaceae bacterium
AAGTTGCCGTCCAGATCGGCAGCAGCGCCCTTCTGTGTCCCTTTGACGAGCACAGAAGGACGGACTTAGCTACCTGTGCGATAAAGGTTTATTGGAATAAAGTGACTACCAGCTGACTACTGGAGGATCTCGGGGCAGATTCCTGCTATAGCTGTCCCTTTGACGAGCAATGGACTGCGGGTGAAGTGCTTTGCGGGTGAGGGCGTTGCGGCTGATGCGTGACTACGCGGCGACTACACGCCGGGGTGCTTAGAGGAGGTTGATGAGGTCGCGCTTCATCTCTTCGTCGATGTCGCGGTAGCGTGCGAAGGCTTTGCTGCCGTCCTTGTGGCCGGAGAGCCGCCCGACGAGGCATGGGTCTTTTACTTTTTTGTAGAGGTTGCCGACGAATGTGCGTCGGGCGAGATGGCTTGCGGCGATCTCGTTGATGGGGCGCTGTTCTTCGCGGCCTGTCACGGGGTTGAGCACGGTGACGGGACGGGTGATGCCGCAGAGGGTGAAGATGCGTTTTATGGCTGTGTTGTAGCGCTGGGGCGAGATGAATGGGAGGAGGGCATCGGAGCCGGGACGGCGGTAGCGCCTGACGATGTCGGCGGCCTGCGGGTGGAGCGGCACGCGGAGCACGTCGGGGTGGTTCTGGCGTGTCTTTCCGGCGATGTATTCGACTGCTCCGGCTATGATGTTGGCTTGCGTGAGGCGCATGAGGTCGGAGATGCGGCACCCGACGAGGCACTGAAAGATGAAGATGTCGCGCTGTGCGGCAAGGCGTGGATCGTGCGATAGGTCGGCTTGGGCTATGGTGTTGCGCTCGGTGATGGTGATGTAGTAGGGGGTGCCATAGATTTCGGCTTTTATGCCGTGGTAGCGTGCGAAGGGGCGGTTTTCGGTTATCTGCCGGCTGTAGCACCAGTTGAAGAATGCCCGCAGGGCGTTGAGCGTGCACACTATGGTGTTGTTGCCGCGGGGTAGGGGGAGGCGGTCGGCGTGGCCGTAGAGCTGCGGGAAGCGGGTGGGGAGCTGGTGCTCGGTGCGCAGGAAGGTCTCGAAGTCGGTGATGTCGTCGGGGGTGAAGGTGGCTACGTTGAGGGTGTAGGGGGTGCCGTCGCGCGCCGAGCGGTAGGCTTCGTAGCGGCGCAAGGTGCGCTGCAGCACATGATAGCGTTTCACTCTCCACGCCGAAAAGGTGTGGCGGGCGAGAAAGGTCTCAAACAGGGCATAGAATGGCTCCACGACGGGATCGGGGCGGTTGCGCGAATGGCGGCGCTGCTCGAGCTGGCGGCAGAAAAACTGCCTGCTCATCACGTCCTTGGGTGCCGATGTGGCTATCGAGAGCAGAAATTGCTCGATGGCGGTGAGCTCGGCCTCGATGTGTTGCAGTTCGGCGGCCTCGGCGCGGTCGGCACGCGGTTTTATGATCGCTCCGTTGCGGAAGCGTTCGGGGCGTATGAACAGTGAGGTGCGGATGCGAGGCTGAATTCCGCGCCCGACGGTGAGGCGCAGAATTATCTCTGATTTTCCTGTGCTGTTGACTTTGCGTGACAGTTCGCGTCTGGTAGTTGCCATGGCTGGAATTTGAAGTTGTGACATGGCAAAGGTAGGAGATTTCTGACTACGCCGTGACTACCTGATGCTGAAATGGTGGTGGATCACTCGAAGTAGAATGTGAGGACGACCATGGAGGAGGTGGCGCGCTTTATGGCGTCGGTGAAGCGCATTGTGGCGGGGTCGTCGACGAGGTCGGGGCGGTCGTGGCGGAGCATGTCGCAGAGCCCGAAGCAGAATTTCACTTCAGGAATAAGCTTGAAGTAAGGTAGATAGAAGTCGCATCCGAGCGCGACGGTGAGATAGAGGTCGTTGGTGCGCAGCATGATCGGCTCGGAGCGTTTTTTCGCTACGTCGAAGGCGGGCATCAGGCCGCCGGAGATGTAGGGGCGCGAGTTGCGGTAGCGTTGCCCCGAAAACTTGAGGTCGACCGGGAGGACGAGGAATGTGGATTTCAGCGTCTGCGAACGGACGTCGCCGGAGTTGTATTCGCGCATCTTCACATCGCGGCTGCCGAAGTAGAGCCCGGGTGAGAAGCGCAGGTTGAACCAGCGGCTCAGCCTGATGTCGCCGACAGCACCGACGCAGAAGCCGGGGGAGTGGGCGGGCTGCTCCACATACCACTCGGTGCCGTCGTAGGCCACGGCTCCCGAGTTGGCGAAGGTCATGTCCTGAAGGTGCATCCCGGCGGAGAAACCGAGGTGCCAGAGGCGCATGTCGGCGTAAGGGCGGTTCTGCACTCCGTGGCGCACGGGAGCGGAGAATGCCGCTACCGGCAGCAGAAGCAGCAGAAGCAGAAAGAGTGTGCGGAGCCGATTGTCAGTCATAATTTTTCAGTGTGTTGCGTAGCTGGTCGACTACCATAGCCCTGAGTTCGCCGGGTGACTCCACGGTCACATCGGCTCCCATGGAGATGATCTCCGACACGAAGTCGGGGGTGAGACGCAGGCGGTAGGTGAAGATTGAGAATCCGTCATGGACATACTCGTTCTGGCTGTGATGCAGCGGCAATGTGCGCAGATATTTGGCGCGCTTGGAGTCGACGCGCAGCTTTATGTCACGCGGGTCACCCATCGTGAAAATCACGCCGAAGGAGTCGGATGAATATTGCGCGGCGTCAAACGACTCGGGTATCTCAAACGTCTCGGGTAGCATCGATGCCTTCACGATGCGGTCGAGGGCGTAGGTCTTGATCTTCCCGTCGGCGACGTTGCGGCCGGTCATGTACCACCGCTGGCGGAAAAGGTTGAGGAAGTAGGGCTCTACCACGACGTCGCGCGAGGGGTTGACGCGCGTGTAGGGGGCGTAGTCGAAACAAAGCGGATGATTGAGCTTTACGGCGTCGATCACCACATTGAGGTGCTCGCGGGCCGATGGGATGTCCTCAAGGAAGATGCGCGACGCTATCAGGTGCGACTCGCTCACTACGCTGCTTGTGGCTACCGAGTTCAGGATCCAGTCGGTGATCGATGCACCGCGGTGGGGCTCGTTGTTCTCATCGATGAAGTACTCGAATGTGGCGGGATTGTAGCCGATCTCGATGCCGAATACATCCTGAATGGCCTGACGGTAGTTGTAGAATGAGCGTCGCGGGATAGTCTCGCCATGAGCTGAAAACGGGGAGTTGCGCCACAGATCCCTGATCTGGCTGAAAGAGATGCGGCGGTAGCGGCGTATGGTGTCGACTATCCAGATTAAGCGTGAGAATTGATCGCGTGCCATGATATGGGTGAGTGGATTGAAGGGATT
>CAYSKE010000053.1:3391-11201 GCA_964431465.1 uncultured Muribaculaceae bacterium
GTCGAGATCCACGTGCGTGCGTCCGACTGGTACCGCCACGGTCATCACACCGATCCGGCCTATGACTCGGTGATACTCCACGTGGTGGATGCCGACGATGCTCCGGTGGAGCGACCCGTGAGCGGCGGACGCATCCCGCAGGTGCGTATGCCGTGTGTGGCTGATTTTGCGGCACGTTATGCCCGGCTCGTCGAGAACGCTTCTACCGAGCTGCCGTGCTCAGGTGTGATCGCCGCGATGTCGCCTCTGCATCTTGCCGACTGGATTTCGTCGCTCGCCCATGAACGCATGATCGAGAAGTCGGAGCGCATAGCCGGTTTGCTCGCGCGCTTCAACGGCGACTGGGAGGAGGCGGCTTATGTGACGCTTGCCCGTGCGCTGGGGCGGGGTGTCAACGGTCAGGCAATGGAGCAGTTGGCTTTAGCGGCTCCGTTGCGCTTCCTGCGCAAGCATTCCGACTCGACCGTGGCTCTTGAAGCGATGCTTTTCGGGCAGGCGGGGATGCTTGACAAGGATATGCCGGAGGATCCCTATTACTGCACACTGAAACGCGAATACGGGTTCTACCGCGCGAAATTCGGAATGCAGCCGCCGCGCGCCATAGCGTGGCAGACGTCGGGGATGCGCCCGCACAGTTTCCCTCACCGCCGCGTGGCACTTCTTGCCGCCCTTATCTCAGGCGGCTTCTCGCTTTTCTCGCGGTTGCTTGAAGCTCAGACTCCTGATGAAATCTCGCGCCTGTTTGATGCCGGATTGTCGGTTTACTGGCAGACGCGCCACACTTTCGGCGCCACACCGGGACGTCCCGGCAAAGCGCTCGGGCGCAGTGCGTTGCAGTCGCTGGTGATCAACGTGGCGGCTCCGCTCGTCTACACCTACGGTTGTCGGGTGAAGGTGCCAGAGGCCGATGCTTATCAGGATCGTGCGATGGCGTTGCTTGAGCAGATGCCGCCTGAAGACAACAGCATTGTCGGTCTGTTTGTCAAGGCCGGTGTGGCTTGTCGCGATGCTCTCACGTCGCAGGCGTTGATTCAGTTGCGTCGCGGCTATTGCGCTCCCCGCAAATGCCTCTACTGCCGCATAGGTCACCGGCTGCTGAGCGCTCATGCCTGCCGCGCCGGAGTGAAGAGGTAGATGGGTATGGGCAGCGCGTCGCGTTAAATTTGGTTGTATCGTTGCGTGAATTTTGGACGTGAGCCGCTTATTGGGTATCTTTGTATAGCTGTAACCCCATATCTGACTGAATTACTTGAACCATAGAATACATATACCGCGCAGCCGCATGTCGATTTTTTATCTCGTGTCGCTGTGTGCGGGCATCGTGATACTGGCAGGGGTAGGATTTAATCTTTCCTATCGGCCTGAACTGCCGCATCGTGCCGCCAATGCCGTCTACTTCTGGAAGACAACATTTGACCCCGACGGTGCCGAGATAGAGTTTCTTAAAGACCACGATGTGCGCCGCATATATCTGCGCATGTTCGACATAGTTGCCAATCAGGGCGCCACCCCTCCCGAGGAGCCTGTGGTGCCTAACGCTACGGTCACGTTTCCGTTTGTCAGCAGCGAATATGACTGGGAATCGCGCCCTGTGCTGAATGAGATGCAATATGTCCCCACGGTGTTTATCACTGTCGATGCCCTTCGGGCGATGGGGAGCGACGTGGCGTTGTGGGCCGGGAAGATCGTGGAGCGTCTTTGCAACATGATTTCCTATAACTTCATTCCCAATGTGACGGAGTTTCAGCTCGATTGCGACTGGACGGAGTCGACCGAACAGATTTTCTTCGATCTATGCGAGGCTGTGAAGCGGGCTTTGACTGACCGGGATTCCTCCTATAGGCTCAGTTCCACGATAAGGCTTCACCAGTTGTCGCAGAGGGTGCCGCCGGTCGACTATGGAGTGCTGATGGTCTACAATACAGGAAATTTTGCCGACCCCGACGCGCAGAATTCGATCATCGATCTGGCCGATGTCGAGCCTTATCTGGAAAATCTTTCAGGCTATCGGTTGCCTCTCGATGTGGCCTATCCGCTCTACACGTGGCAGCTTCTTTTCCGTGACCGTCGGTTTGCCGGACTGCTCCGTGATGTGAACGTGGATGACACGGATGATTTTGAGCAAACGGGCGAAAATCTCCACCGTGCGCTCCGCGATGTGGTGAGCGGTCGCACTATAATCCGCAAGGGCGATATCGTGCGCACCGAGAAGTCGGACTACAAGGCTGTGAGCGAGGTCAAGAATATAATCGACCGGCGCATCTCGTCGCCCAACTACTCCAACACTCTCTATCACCTTGACTCTAACTCTTTCTCCAATTTCACTCCCAATGAGATCGATTCGATTTATACTTGCCGCCGTTAGCATAGCCGTAGCGGGATGTCTGCGTCTGTGGGGCTGCGGTCCATATTACAACGAGATACCCCGTCCATGCTACTTTGCGTCGTCGTCGCGTCCTGAGACGATACGCGATGCGCAGATACGTCAGAACCTGCTTTTGTGGCAGCAGCAGACTTCGCCGCGCATACCGTTGGCCGACATCCGTCAGGCGGTCTACACCGACGACTCGCGCACGTTTGGCAAACGCACCAACTCCCGCACGGAGGATAATGCGTTCTATACCTTCATTCGCAATGCCGGCGACAGTGAGGCGATCAACTTCCTGCTCACGGCAAAGGAGCTGGAGGAGGCGCGCCATGCAATGAATTCGCCGTGGTATTATCCCAAGGAGCGCAACGGAGGTGAGAGTGCCGATGTGTTCGGTGATATTTTGAACCGTTGCCGGGCCTACAAGGGGCGTCGGTTTGCCGACCGCTATGCGTTGCAGATGGTGAGGGCAAGTTTCGCTGCCGGACGCTATCAGGACTGCATAGATATTTTCAGCGAGCGCCTCGACTCGCTCCCCGACGATAACCTGATGAAGCGCATGGCTCTCGGATATGTGGCCGGATGCTGGAGCCGCCTTGGCGACACCGACAGAGCCAACGACTATTTTGCGACCGTGGGCGACATCTCATCGATAGTGCATGAAGACCCTATCGCTTACCTCACGGGGCGCAATCCCGACTCACCGATGCTCCTGTCGCATCTCCAGTCGATAGCTGCCGAGGGTGACACCGCGCGCGTCACTGCGCTTCTGCCTGTAGCCGATGCCGTGCTTGCCGACTCAGTGACAGCCTATCGTGGTGACTGGGAGTTTTTGTCGGCATATATAGCCAATGACTATCTCGGTGACCGTGAGGCTGCCCGTGCGTCGATAGAGCGGGCTATGTCGGCCGATTTTTCGTCGGAAGACTTTGCAGATCATGCACGCGCCTATCGCATGATGCTCGACGCCGATGAGGGAAACACCGCCACATTGCTCGATGACCTGCAATGGATCAAGGACAAGGTGGATATTCTCTCCCCGACAAAGACCGAGTGGAAGGATCTGCTGCAGAATATCGTGTTCGCTCACTGGCTGCCGGGACTGATGGAGAGCGAAGACCACGCCACGGCTATACTGCTTTGTGGATTCGCCGATAATCTGTCGGCTCAGAGCACGCTGCACTTTCAGGATGGTTATGATCATAACGGCAAGGAGATTGCCTATATTACTTATGACCAGATGCGCCATGATCCGGCCGCACACAACACGGTCGACTACTCGTCGCTGACGTTTGAACTGATGCAGTCGCTGAAATCAACGCAGCTTGCCAAGGTCTACAAGAAGATTGTGGCGGCCAAAGACCCGCTGTCGCGTTTTCTTAGAAACTATGCTCGCATTGATCCGGATTATATCTTTGAGCTGATAGGTACGCTTTGTATGCGCGAGGAGCGGTATGCCGACGCCGTGAACTACCTGTCGCGTGTGTCGCCCGGCTACTTTGCGCGGATGAACATTGCGCCCTATCTGCGTCGTGATCCGATGTATTGCTATCCGTCGCGCCACAAAGAGATAAAGCATGACTCGTGGACAGAGAAAAGGGAGGCGTCCGTGTCGTCAAAAAAGACACTTACTGCCGATCCCGCTACCGCCAAACTTGATTTTGCAAAGACGATGGCCGATCTGCGGCACAAAATCATAAAGTCGTCGGCCGATCCTGACACTTGCGGGCTTGCCATGATAGACTACGCTATCGCGTGGCGGAATTCATTTGAAGAGTGCTGGGCTCTCACGCAATACTGGCGCGGAGAGAATGTGCCGGGACGCAATTATGCATCGGTCGAATCCGATCGGCCGCTGGAGCAGTATCCGTTTATCTATGAGTATGACAACTCTAAAAAAGTGGAGGAACGTTTCCGCCACATGACCCGTCAGGCTTTGTCGATATTACGCACTGATGAGGCGAAAGCAAAGGCGCATTATCGGCTCGGTAATCTGCCGTCGGTCGTGAAGCGCTACGGCGAGACCGAAACGGCAGAGCTGGTGCGCTCGTCGTGCGATAAATGGCGCGACTGGTTGTGATGCCTTGATCAATAGAGTGTAATGTTGTGTTTCTCGGCAAGACGGCGCATGTTTTTCACTGCGTAGTGCATCCGGCCGAGCGCGGTGTTGATGCTTATACCTTTCATTTCGGCAATCTCCTTGAAACTCATGTCGAGGAAGAACCGCATTTCGAGTATTTCGCGCTGAGGCTCGGGTAACGCCTGCATTATTTTAGCGGCATCATCTTCGACCTGACGGGAGATGAGAGTGTGCTCGATCGGCATTTCGGCAAGCTCCTCCCGGTTGAGAATCTCTACTTCGGTGTCGTCGGTCGAAACGTCGCCAATGAGAGGCTTTTGCCGGAAGTGATCCATCACGACGTTACTGGCCACGCGCGAGAGCCATCCCTGAAACTTCCCCTCCTCGCGGTAGCGTCCGTCGCGCAGATGCGTGATGACCTTGCAGAAAGTCTCCTGAAAAAGATCGTTTGCGGTTTCGTTGTCTTTTACGAGATATTTGATCTGTGAGAAAATGCGTTGGCTATGTCGGGATAGCAGAGTGTCGAAAGCGCGGTCGTCACCTGCAATATAGCTTCTTACAAGTTCTCCGTCGGTTATTGTTGTGGTTGTATTCATGTCTCACTTTACTCTTGTTCCGAAGATTGCTCTGCCATTGCATTTGACACAATATCAACACTTTTCAACCGTGGAAAGTTGAATGTCCCGATGTGATTGATGTGTCCCGGCATAGGCGTTGCGCAGCCCGGAGTGATTGATTTTAGGAGTAAAGTGTTCCGATAGGCGATAAAATAAAATGATTTCCTTTCCCGCAAAAATAACCCGATTGCTTCACATCTGCAAATGTTTAATGTTATTTGGGGATTTTGGCAAGGGCTTCGTCGTAGAGTTGGAGGATGTTTGTGACGTACTCGGTGGTCTGGCGTCCGCGGAAGTAACCGTGTTTGCAGATGTCTTTGTTGTTGTAAATGTCGGGCTCCGATTTCAGTAGAAGGGCATCGGCGACGTTTCCTTCCCATATCTGCGGATCTTTGCCGGTGTTGCGGGCGATGGATATGGCGTCGAAGATGTGTCCGAGTCCTGAATTGTAGGCCGCGAGTATGAATTTCAACCGCTCTTTGTCGTCAGCCACATAATTCCTGAGAACTTTATCGTCGTGTTTCAAGATCTTGATGGCTGTGGCGAGATTGGCTTCTGGATTGGTGATCTGGGAGAGATCCAGCCCGTAGGCGCGTGCTGTCGGGGGCATTATCTGCATTATGCCGCGGGCTCCGGCCCATGAAACGGCTGTAGTGTCAAACCGGCTTTCTACATATCCCTGTATGGCAAGCATTCGCCAGTCCCAGTCGATTGAATCGGCGTATTGCCGGAAAAGCTTGTCGTACTCCGAAATGTGGCCGGAGGAAAGGTCGAGCTTGAAGGTGCGTCGGCCGGCTTGTTTTGAAAGCTCGAAGTAGCGGCGGTAGAGCGCTTCGCTGGCCTTGCGCGGCTCGGCCTCATGCAGCCATGAGTCGATTGTGTCGGCGAGCCATGAGTTGGCTTTCGACACAGCCCATCGGGTGCGCTGCGGGAAGCTGACCGGAAGCGTTATGTCGAGATTGCGGTAATAGGTCTGGTTTAGCCGGGCAACGTCGCTGTCGACCACGGTGAGCGATATGTCGCCTGATGATACCATTTTTATGAGGTCTTCTCCCGAGATGGTGTCGCGGTCGATCGGATGGATATTGATGCCTCCGCCTATCTCCTCGTTGAGATTCTGAAGCCGGAACTGGTAGCGGGAGTCTTTTTCGACGTAGACATCCTTGCCCGACAGCTCGGTGACATCGGTGATTATGTTGCGCCCTTTGGGTTGCACAAGCACTTGATTTGTGCTGTTTTCGGGGCCACAGGCTATGGCGACTGCCTGATATTCGGCCGTCACCGGCACTTCGTAGGCGATCAGGTCGACAACGCCGTAATCAAGCATCTCCATCATTGTCGACAGGGAATAGGCGACCGTGAGATCTATTACTATCCCTTTGTCTCTGCCAAACCGGTTGACGAGATGATAGTCATAGCCCATCTTCTCATCGCGGAACACGAAGTAGGATGAAGGGCCGTAGAGTGTGGCGACCTTGAGGGTGTCGGGCAATTTGCCGATGGATAGTGTGGAATTTGAGGTAGACTGATGCCGGCAGGAAGTGGATGCAATGATCGAAAGGATGAGCAAGAGTGGCACGGCGCGAAGCACCATGCCACTGAAGTCTTTATTGCGGAGCAAGCCGGCTGTCATCGGGGTTTAGTAGATGAACTTTCCTTTCTCGGAAATGATTGTGAGGCGGTTGCCTTCGGGCGAATCCTCTACGCGACCCACTATGCGGGCTTCGATGCCGAAGCTCTCTGAAATCTCGATGATGCGGGCAGCGTCGGCAGGAGCAACATAGATCTCCATGCGGTGACCCATGTTGAACACCTTGTACATCTCGGCCCACGATGTGCCGCTCTCTTTCTGAATGAGATCAAACAGCACGGGCACCGGGAAAAGATTGTCCTTGATGACGTGTTTATTCTCAACAAAGTGCATCACCTTGGTCTGGGCGCCGCCCGAGCAGTGCACCATGCCGTGGATGCGGCTGCGCATCACATCAAGGATGCGCTTGATCACGGGGGCGTAGGTGCGGGTGGGGGAGAGCACGAGCTTGCCGGCGTTGACGGGCGATCCCTCGACTTCGTCGGTCAGTCCCTTTGTTCCGGAGTAAACGAGTTCGGCTGGCATTGCCTGATCGTAGCTTTCGGGGTACTTGTCGGCAAGATCCTTGCCAAAGACGTCGTGGCGTGCCGAGGTGAGACCGTTGCTGCCCATGCCACCGTTATATTCTGTCTCATAGGCGGCTTTGCCGTAGGATGCGAGGCCTACGATAACATCTCCGGCCGTGATGTTGGCGTTGTTTATCACATCTTTGCGGCGCATGCGGCAGGCGACGGTGCTGTCGACGACGATCGTGCGGACGAGGTCGCCGACGTCGGCTGTCTCCCCGCCGGTGGAGATGATGTTGACGCCCTGCGCGCGGAGCTCGGTGAGAAGCTCCTCGGTGCCGTTGATGATTGCCGAGATGACTTCGCCGGGCACAAGTAGCTTGTTGCGCCCTATTGTCGATGAGAGCAGGATGTTGTCGGTGGCACCCACACAGAGAAGGTCGTCGATGTTCATGATCAGCGCGTCCTGTGCGATGCCTTTCCACACGCTGAGGTCACCGGTCTCTTTCCAGTACATGTAGGCAAGGCTCGACTTTGTGCCGGCTCCGTCGGCGTGCATGATGTCGCACCACTCGGGGTCACCGCCGAGCACGTCGGGGATAATCTTGCAGAATGCTTTTGGGAATAGACCTTTATCTACGTTTTTGA
>CAYSKE010000054.1:0-4608 GCA_964431465.1 uncultured Muribaculaceae bacterium
TGCCGCCTACCATCTGCTCGACCTTCAGACCTACTTCACCGCCGGCCCCGACGAAGTGAGGGCATGGACATTCCGCCGCGGCTTCAAGGCGCCCCAGTGTGCCGGAATCATCCACACCGACTTCGAGAAAGGCTTTATCCGCGCCGAAGTGATCAAATATGACGACTATGTGAATCTCGGCGGCGAGACCGCGGTGAAGGACGCCGGCAAGCTCTCGGTCGAAGGTAAGGAATATGTCGTTCAGGACGGCGACATCATGCACTTCCGCTTCAATGTGTGATCAGCAGCAGCCTTTCGACGGGCTCACCGACACGGCTCCCGGAGCCCCCTATCAGTTTGGGCTCTACCTGCAGGTGCGCGACTATGAGACCGACGCGCAAGGCATAGTGAACAACGCCAACTACCTGCACTATCTGGAGCACACGCGCCACATGTTCTGCAAATGGCGCGGCATGACCTTCGGCGATATGCTTCAGGAGCGCATCATTGCAGTGCTCAAGCGGCTGGAGATCGAGTACCGTTCATCGCTCTGCGGCGGCGACCTCGCCAAAAGCTGCCTGTGGGTGGAGCGCAAGGGCCCGCGCTTCATTTTCCATCAGGACATTTACCGCTGGCCCGACATGACCGCCCCGGTCACCTCGGCGGTAGCCACCGTAGTCGCCACGCGCGACGGGAAAGTCCTGCGGGGCGACGAGCTTGCGTCCATCCTGCTCTGACACGTCATCTTCTCTTAGTTTTTTTTCAAGGTCATGCCCGACGATCACCTTCATCCCGCCGCCTATGACCCGACGACCGTCGGCCGCATCGCATTTGCCTCGCTCAAAGGGATGAAGCTCGCCATGGCACGCCAGCTGCTCGAGCGTCTGCCCGACGAATCCACCTTTTTCAGTGCATCCGCCACGCAGCTATCGGCCATACTCGGGTTCGGCACAAAACTTCTCGACAGCGACCTGCGCGCATCCACGTTGGCCCGCGCCAAAGAGGAGTTGCGTTTCACGTCGGCATCGGGCATCCGTCCGCTCTATTTCACCGATCCCCTCTTTCCGCACCGGCTCGACAACTGCGATGATGCACCGGCACTCCTCTATGCCCTCGGCAACTGCGACCTCAACTGCCGGCACTCAGTGGCCATCGTCGGCACACGCCACGCCACACCCTACGGCACAGGCTTCGTCGACCGCCTTGTAGCCGACATTGCCGGGCAGCTACCCGGCACACTCATAGTGAGCGGACTCGCCTACGGCATTGACATCGCCGCACACAAGGCCGCCCTGCGTCACGGCCTCCCCACAGCCGCCGTGCTCGCCCACGGCCTTTCCACAATCTACCCGTCGAGCCACCGCACCGTAGCTGCCGAAATTGCCCGCAGCGGCGGCGTGCTGCTCACCGACTATCCCCACGACGCCCCGGTGCATCGCGGCAACTTTCTGGCGCGCAACCGCATCATAGCCGGTCTTGCCGACTGCACCATTGTGGTCGAATCGGCCGAAAAAGGTGGGGCACTTGTCACCGCCGGCATAGCCCAGAGCTACGACCGCGACGTTTTCGCCCTTCCAGGACGCACATCCGACCCCTACAGCAAAGGGTGCAACCACCTTATCGCCACAAACGGCGCCGCACTCATCCAGAGTGCCGCCGACCTCATCAACGCCATGGGCTGGGCTCACGAAAAGTCGTCAGCCGGAATCCAAAAAGAGCTTTTCAACGTTTATACAGAAAAAGAGCAAAAGGTAATCGACTACCTCACCGCCAACGGCGAAGCATGGATCAACAACCTTGCGGTAGCACTCAACACCCCCATGCACAAGCTCATGGCACTGCTTGTCGACATGGAGTTCAAGGGCTACATAGCCAATTATCCCGGCGGACGTTACCGCCTTGCCTGAAACCACGCAACAACACTCTCTGACGCCATGAAGAAAATCATTCCCCCCTCCGAGCTCATCATCAATCCCGACGGCACCTGCTTCCATCTGCATCTCCACCCGTCGCAACTCACCGACCGCATCATCCTCGTGGGCGATCCCGGCCGCGTCGACATGGTGGCCGAGTTTTTCGACACACGCGATTTTGAAGTCTCCTCAAGAGAATTCCACACCATAGGAGGCACCTACCGCGGCAAGCCCGTCATGTGTCTAAGCCACGGCATAGGCCCCGACAATATCGACATCGTCATCAACGAGCTCGACGCGCTCGCCAACATCGACTTCGCCACACGCGAGGTGCGCGACACGCTGCGCAGCCTCACCATGGTGCGCATCGGCACCTCCGGCTCACTCCAACCCGACCTGAAAATCGGCACCCCCGTCATCGCCGAGCGTTCCATCGGGTTCGACGGCGTGCTCAACTACTACGCCGGCCGCAACGAAGTCGCCGATCTCGACTTCGAGGAGCGATTCTGCGATCACGTCGGCTGGAACCCCACATGGGCGCGCCCCTACGTCGTAGAGGCCGATAAAACGCTCGTAGAGCAAATCGGACGCGACGACATGGTGCGTGGCTGCACCATATCAGCCGTCGGCTTCTACGGGCCTCAGGGACGCGAATTACGCCTGCCTCTGTCCAACCCCGATCTCAACTCCCGCATCGAGACATTCCGTTACCACGGACGCCCCGTCACCAACTACGAGATGGAGAGCGCACCCCTGCAGGGGCTCGGACGCCTCATGGGGCACCGCGCCATGACCGTGTGCAGCATCATCGCCAACCGCATGTGCCACGAAGCCGCCCCCAACTACAAGACCGCCATGCCCGACCTCATCCACACCGTTCTCGACCGCCTCTGATCCTCCATTTCGGAATCCTCAGAGCACTCCGAGTTCTCCGAGCCCTCCGAAATCTCTCATAAAATAATCCGGGCGCATCTTACGATGCACCCGGCTAATATATTAAAATGCCTTTCAGGCATTATTTCATACTATGATTTACAGGAGCATGACGGCGAGTTGGAAAGGCATGATCATCAGGCCGGTCACAAAGCCGATTATCGAAAACCAATAGGCGCGCTCCGACGAGCGGCGGGCACCCGCACGGTCACCGTCGCGCCACTGACGGCTCACCTGTGCGGCAAAGATGATGGCTATGACGCCGAGAGGCAGCGAGAAAAGCGCTGCCACGACAATCGACCACCACATGTAGGCCGACGGGCGTTCTTCATCATCGGCAGCCTGAACCTCCGCAACCTGAGCGACAGGGACGGGTGAGGGCTGAACCACCACCCGTGCCGGAGGGGCGGGTGGAGTCATTCTTACGGTCTCTGCCACCGTCTCCTCCACAACCGGGGCTGCCGATGGCGCGGGAGGCTGAACGGCAGGCCAGAGTTCGGCGGCAAGCTCAGGGATCTCCGAAGCCGCAACCCATTGGGTCAGGCCACGATGCCACGTATATGTGTCGGGCTTAATTCCCATCGCCTTGAGTTGCGAGGCGGTGTAAGGCTCGGCATGATTGCGGTCTACAACGATCCAATATTGGTTTTCAACGGCTTCCATCGTCAGAAAAATTTTGTCTCGCTACCGAGGATTGATGTGAGCAGATTATTGGCCAGGCGGCTTGCACCGATGCGGAACAGCTCGGGTGTGAGCCACTCCTCGCCAAGCACCTCCTTGACTACCGTGTAATAAGCCACGGCATCGGCAGTTGTGGTAATGCCTCCCGCTGCCTTGAAGCCCACCTTCTTGCCGGTAGCCTCATAGTAATCCTTGATGCAACGCGCCATCACGTAGGCAGCCTCGAGCGATGCGCCGGGATAGCCCTTGCCGGTCGAGGTCTTCAGGAAGTCGGCACCAGCATAAAGTGCCAGAACCGATGCCGCACGCACATTGGCGGCCGTCTGCAACGCTCCAGTTTCAAGTATCACCTTCAGGCGCGCGTTATGGCACGAATGCTTGATTTCGGCAATTTCGTCGGTCACGCTCTCCCAGTCACCGTCGAGAAAATCACCGAGATTCATCACTATGTCGATCTCGTCGGCACCATCGGCCACCGCGAGAGCCGTTTCAGCGATTTTCACCTCGAGGAATGTCTGCGACGAGGGGAACCCGCCCGACACGCACGCCACGTTGACATTGCTCACGTCGAGCGTCGATCGCACAACCTGCGCGAAGTTGGGATAGACACATATAGCAGCCACCGAGGGAAGCTCGGGATGCTCCTCGTCGAAGTCATTGACGCGCTCCACAAAGGCGGTCACCGAGCGGGGTGAGTCGGTGGAGTTGAGCGTGGTCAGGTCGATTGCCGAGAGCAGGAAACGCCACACTTCGGCGTTGTCGTTCTCAGCCTTATGCTCGGCTATGATTTTCTCCACAGCAGCGAGCACGGCATTGTCGTCGGTCGGAGCCGACGAAGCGGCTACCATCTGGTGATATTTATCGGTCGGAGCCACGTGAGAGTGGTCATGCTCATGGTCGTGACAGCAGTCATGGCCGTGATGATGTTGATGTTCCATAGTTATGTACTCTTAAAGCGTTCTTTATCTCTAAGGTTTTTCTTTGCAATATTGTTCATGAAAGCGGCCGACAGATCCACGCCCGTCTGGTTGGCGATCGCCGCCACGACCCACACCACGTCGGCAAGCTCATCGGCAAGCGAGTGCGCGCGATCCGAGGGCTT
>CAYSKE010000054.1:4708-11120 GCA_964431465.1 uncultured Muribaculaceae bacterium
TCGCCTATCACCTCGGCGAAACGCGACATATCCACCGGACGCACCGTGTCTGAGCCGTTTATCATCACCAGCACAGTGTCCTTGCCGTCGGTGCGGGCATAGACATAGCATTTCGTCTGGTTGTCGGGAGTGTAATGGATGAGTTTACCCTCGGTCACAGGCTTCGACGTGCGCCGCCAGTTGAGCAGCTTGCTCGCATAGTCCCAGCACTCGTTCTGGAAGTCATCGCGCCCCTCGGCGGTGAAGGCGCTCTTGCCGTCCTCCTTCCATCCGCCCGGGAAATCGGCTCTCATCGCGTCGCGGCCACCCATTGCGATCTCCGTGCCGTAGTAGATCTGCGGAATGCCGCGGGTGGTGAGCAGGAATGCGAGCCCCTGCTTGAGCTTCCATGCCGGATCACCCGGATTCATGAAGCGGCTGATGTCGTGGTTATCGAGAAACGTCAGCACATGGTCAGGGTCAGGTATGAGGAAATCCTGAGTGATCACCTCATAGATCTTGAAGAGACCCGCCTCCGAGCCCTCGCTTGTGTTGCTCTCGTTAAGTATTTCGCGTTGAGCGGTGAAAGTCAGGTCGAAATCCATCACCGTCTTGAGCTTCGGATCGCTGCCGTTCACCTTCGACCCGCGCTGCCACCATCCGGCGGCCGAGTTGCGTGGATACCACCCCTCACCCACGATATTGAAGTCGGGGTACTCATCCTCGACCTCCTCACACCATCGCACCATGAAATCATAGTCGGCATAGGGGTATGTGTCCATGCGTATGCCGTCGATGCGCGAGTATTCTATCCACCATATACTGTTTTGTATAAGATACTTGGCAAGATGGCGGTTACGCTGGTTCAGGTCGGGCATACCGGCCACAAACCATCCGTCGGTCAGTATATCCTTTTCGGTCTGCGGCGCATGCGGGTCGAGAAGCACCCACTTGTAGTGAGTGGTGTTGACGAGGCTGCCCGGCTCCTTCTTCACGCTGCGCATGATCGAGTCCCTCTGCACCTGAGTGAGGGCGTTGAACTCCTCCATCGTTGCCGGAAGCGGCGTGCCACCTCCGCGGCGCCAGCCGCCGGGTGCCGGGTTGCGGCGCGGTGCCGCCTGACGCTCGCTTATGCTGCGGGCATAGTCGATCTGATTGAACCAGTCATCGTCCGGAATATCCTCAATCCACCAGTGGCTGCTCCCCGAGTGGTTGAAGATCATGTCCATGACCACCTTGATATTTTTGTCATGAGCGGCCTCAATCATGTCGCAATACTCCTCGTTGCTTCCCAGTCGCGGGTCGATCATGTAGAAATCAGATATCGAATAGCCGTGCGACGCATTCCCCTTGTTGAACTGCACCGGATTGAGCCATATAGCCGTCACGCCTAAATCGTCGAGGTAGTCAAGATGATCCTTGATGCCCTGAAGGTCACCGCCATGATGTCCGCCGCCGTTGTTGCGGTTGGCTTTCCACTCACCGAGATCATCATTGTCAGGATTTCCGTTGGCAAATCTGTCGGGCATGATGAGATAGAGCACATCTTTGGTCGTGAAGCCCTGCGCGCCTGTCTTGTGGTTGCGGGCACGCAGCTCAAACTTCTGCTCCGTCGTTTTGCGACCCTCTTTCAGATTGAAGGTGAGAGTGCCCGGGCGGGCGGTGTCGTCGACGTCGAGATACACAAACAGATAGTTCGGATTCTTCACCTTGGCGACCTCCTTCACCGTCACGCCGGGATAATCCTTCAGCGAGAACTCGGCTCCGGCTATATCCTTGCCATAGAGCATCACCTGCAGCTCGTGGTTTTTCATCCCCGTGTACCAGAACGGAGGATCCATGCGCTCGACTGTCACACCCCATGCGCTCTCCCACAGGCATATAACGGCAATAACAGCAAAAAACTTAAACAACTTCATGAGAGATGAGTGAGAGATGAATGTAATTATGAGAGAATGTCGACGGCACGGATGCCCGGAGGGGCGCATCCATGCCGTCGGCTGTTTTTTTGTTATTTACCGATTTTCTCGAGCAGACGTGCCACAGCTCCTGCGAGCTGCGCGTCATGGCCGTTGAGCACGTCGGCGGGCGCGTTGTAGATCAGTATGTCGGGATCAAGCTGCTTGTTCTCGAGAGCATTGCCGTCCATGTCGGCGTTGGTCACCTGCGGGATGCCGAACACCAGCGACGGGTCGACCTGATTCTCCCACCACACGGCCGTCATGGTGCCCGGGATAGGAGCACCCACGACCTCACCGAGACCGAGCTTCTGATAAGCGTAGGGAGCGCCGTGACCATCGGAATAGTTACCCTCGTTGACGAGCATCACCGACGGCTTGTACCACTGGCTGAAAGGCTCGCTGCCGATGTAGCGGCCACGCGGAGTGAACTTCACATACTGCTTGCCGGCCAAGAGCACGGCGAGGTCGTTGTGAAGCCAGCCGCCTCCATTGAAGCGGGTGTCGACCACGATAGCCTCGCAGTTGCGGTGACGGCCAAACATCTCTTCATAGACCGTGCGGAAGCTCGGGCTGTTCATACCCTGCACATGCACGTAACCGATGCGGCCACCCGAAAGCGAGTCAACCACGTGGCGGTTATGCTCCACCCAGCGGCGGTAAAGCAGTGCCTGATCCGATCCCGACGGCTTCACCGTCACGTCGCGGCGCGCGCCGTTTTTCCCCTCCACGGTCAGGCGCACCTTCTTGCCCGCCTTACCCTCGAGAAGCGTGTAGTATTCCTTGCCGGCCACGATAGGCTCGCCATCCACGGCCACGATCACCTCACCGACCTCAACGGCGTTGCCCGTCGTCGAGAGCGGACCGCCCTGAAGCACCTCGGCCACCTTCAGGCCGTCGCCCGTGTAGCTTTCGTCGTAGAACGCTCCGAGGCTTGCCGTGCGCATCGACGCTCCCGGAGCCGAGTAGCGGCCACCGGTGTGCGAGGCATTGAGCTCGCCAAGAATCTCACTGAGCATCTCGGCGTAGTCATAATTGTTGTTGATGTAGGGAAGATATTTCTCATACTCGTCGCGATAGAGCTCCCAGTTCACGCCGTGGAGATTCTCGTCATAGAATTTTTCCTTCACCTGACGCCACATGTGATCAAATATATAGCGACGCTCGGCAGCTGCGTTATAGGCTAAGGGAGCCTCAAATTCGATGCTCTCCACATCGCCCGAGGGAAGCGACACTTTGGATATGCCGTTGCTTATGTAGGCAAACCAGTCACCATCTTTCGACGGCTCGATACCGCCGAAGCCCACACCCTTTTTCAGCAGACGAGTGTCACCCTTCTTCAGGTCGCGCACCCACAGGTCGCCTCCACCCTCAAATGAGCTTACATAGTAAAGTTTCTCCCCCTTCTTGTCGAGATAGAAATCACCGAGGTTAGAGGCGTTGGGAGTCAGGCGCTGCTTGCGGTAGGGAGCGTTGGCGAGGTCAAACGTCAGAGGCTTCACCTCATCCTTCTTATCCTCTGCGTCACCCTTACCCTTCTTGTCCTTTTTGGAGTCTTTCTTCTCCTCGGCAGCCTTGTCCTCCTTCTCTTTCTTCTCCTTGTCGGCCTTCTCGGCGATAGCGGCCTCCTCCTCGCTCATGCGGAAGCGGTCGTAGGCATCACCGTCAAAAAACATGATATACACGTCCGACTCCGCGCCCCAGCTTCCGTGACTGCGGTAGCCCTGCTTGTCCGAGCTGTATATCATCGCCTTGCCGTCGAGAGCCCAGTGTGCGCCGCCGTCGCTGTAGCCGCTCTTGGTCAGGTTCTCCACCTGCGAGCCGTCGGCAGCCACGAGAGCGATATCGATGTTGTTCCAGCCCCCGTTGTCAAAATAGCTTGTCAGGAGCCAGCGGCTGTCGGGGCTCCATGTGAAACTCACGTCGCCGTCGGTGTAGCTGTAGTTGTATTTCCCGTCGAGAGCCGTATTCACCTTCTTGCTGTCCACGTCGATCACCTTGATCTCGGTGCGCCCCTCAAGGAAGGCCACCTTCTTGCCGTCGGGCGAGAAAGCGGGCTGGAAAGCAGGCGAGCTGCTGCTGTAAAGCGGCTTCTCCTCGATCTCCGAAGCATAGACAAAGCTCTTTTCATCGGGATTCTTTATCGTGGCCGTGTAGAGCTGCCACAGGCCGTCGCGCTCGCTGTCATAGACCAGAGTGCGGCCGTCGGCACCGAAGCTCACCACGCGCTCCTGCTCGGGAGTCGAAGTGATCTGCTTGGTCGTCGGGTACTTCACCGAGGTCACATACACGTTGCCGCGCATCACAAATGCGATTTCATCACCGTTGGGGCTCAGCGAGATGTTGGTTGCACCGCGACGCTCGAGGCTCTTCACCACGTCGCGCGCATAGAGGTCGCCCGTGATCGACACATTCACCTTCTGAGGCTGCTGGCCGGGGATGAGCGTGTAGATCTCGCCACCCTGACTGAAGGCAAGTTTCTTGCCGTCGGCCGATGCGCTCAGCGATCTCACCGGGTGGGTGGTGAACTTGGTCAGCTGCCGCTTCTCACCACCGTTGATATTGGCGAAATACACGTTGAGCGTGCCATCCTCCTCGCTCACATAGTAGAAGCCGCCGTCGCTCGAGCGGTTCCACACCGGGCTCTGATCCTGACCGTTGAATTTGGTCAGCTGCTTGAACGTGCCATCCTTGGCACTCCCGTCGGCACCGAGGGTCAGCAGCCAGATATCGGCCGTGCCCGACGAGCGCTCATGCTTGCGCAGCACATCCTCATACCCCTTGCGATCCTGATAGAGCAGGCGGTTGCCGTCCACGCTGATGCTTGTCACGGGATACGACATGAACAGAGCCGGACGCGCTCCCGGAGTGGCCTCCACCACATAGGTCTGCGCCTGAAACGGCCCCATCGCAGCCTGCGCGTCAGCCATGATATTTGAGCTGAAAAGTATATGGTTCTCGTCAAGATAAGCCCTCGGAGTCTCGTTGCCCGAGTGAGTGGTGATGCGCACCGGCGTTCCACCCGTGGCTGCCACGGTGTAGATGTCCACCGACCCCTCGCGGTCGCTGCCGAAAGCTATTGTCGAGCCGTCGGGGCTCCACACGGGCCAGCTGTCGTAGGCCGCCGAAGTAGTCAGGCGAGTGGCATTGCCGCCACCGAAAGGCACCGTGTAGATGTCACCCTTGAAAGTAAACGCGATTGTCGAGCCGTCGGGCGACAAAGCCGTGTTGCGCAACCACAGTGGCTGATCGGCCGCACTCGCCCCGACGATGCTAAGAGCTGCTGCTCCTGCAAGAAATATTTTATTCATGGTCATGAGTTAGTTGATCGTGACTTTCCATTTTTTACAAAGATAACTAAAAATTTTACCCTGCCCCCCTCTTTGAAGTAGTCACTTTAAGAAAAAAAATCATAACTTTGGGATAAGTAATAAATCAACGTCTACATCAACCAGACCACGACCATGGAATTGTTTGACAAAATGAAAGCAAAGGCAAAGGCCGACGTCCAGCACATCGTGCTCCCCGAAGGCACTGAGCCACGCACACTCACAGCCGCCGACCGCATCATCGCCGACGGCCTCGCACGTATCACTCTCATCGGCAATCCTGCCGAAATCCACCGCCTCGCAGGCGAGCTAAAGCTCACCAACATAGCCGGAGCCAACATTGTCGATCCCGGCGACGAGGCTGTCATCGACCGCTACGCACCGCTCTTCTTCGAGCTCCGCAAGAAAAAAGGCATCACGATGGAAGAAGCGCGCCTCACAACCCACAACCCCCTCTACCTCGGCTGCCTCATGGTGAAAGCCGGCGACGCCGACGGTCAGGTGGCTGGTGCGATGAACACCACTGGCAACGTGCTCCGTGCAGCTTTCCAGGTCATCAAGACGCAGCCCGGCATTCAGGTCGTCTCCGGTGCATTCCTCATGCTGCTCCCCAAAGGACTCAACTACGGCACCGACGGCATCCTCATCTTTGCCGACTGCGCAGTCGTGCCCGATCCCACTGCCCCCGAGCTCGCCCAGATAGCCGTGTCGGCCGCACAGACTGCCCGCGACATAGCCGGCATCGAGCCTCGCGTGGCAATACTCAGCTTCTCCACCAAGGGAAGTGCCAAAAATGAGCGCGTCGACAAAGTCATCGAGGCAACACGCATAGCCCATGAGATGGCACCCGACCTCATGCTCGACGGCGAGCTGCAGGCCGACGCAGCCATTGTCCCCTCGGTAGCCGCTTCCAAGGCACCCAACTCACCCCTGAGCGGACGCGCCAACGTCCTCGTCTTCCCCAGCCTCGAGGTCGGCAACATCGCCTACAAGCTCGTGCAGCGTCTCGGCGGAGTCGAGGCGGTAGGCCCCGTGCTTCAGGGTCTGGCAGCTCCCGTCAACGACCTCTCGCGCGGCTGCTATCCCGAGGATATCTACAAGACCATCATCATGACCTGCAATCAGGCTATAGGTCTCAAGGAAAAC
>CAYSKE010000055.1:0-9062 GCA_964431465.1 uncultured Muribaculaceae bacterium
GGCCATCTCGGCGATCTTGCCCTGATGGAGGACGATACCGCCGATGAGCTGGACGTCGTAGTGGGTCATGTCCCACGTGATCTCGTTGCCGCCGGCGATCCAGTGGTTTTTCCAGATGGCTTTGTCGCCCTCGATGGTCACGAAGTCGCGTCCCTCGCCGGCGAGCTGACGGTCGAGCTCGGTTGCGGTGACCTCAACAGTGGGAGATGCGGCGAAGCGTGCGGCTGTCTCGCGCATGACGGCGAACACAACGGGGAGATGCTCGTTGAGTTTGTCCTCAAGGATGTCGAGGATGTTTTTCTCGTGCTGGTCGATCTGATCCCAGAGCGGCTGACGCTCGTCGAAGGGGAGTGACTCTACTTTTGCCTTGATGTCGTCGATGGCTTTCTGGTCGTCGGCTGTGGCGGCGGCTATGTCGGCGCGGACGTCGTCGATGCGGCGGCGGAGTGCGTCGGCATCGAGGTCTTTGAGGGTGGGACCGATCTGCTTGATTTTGTCGACGATGGGCTGTATTTCCTTGAGGTCGCGCTGCGACTTGTTGCCAAATATCTTATTGAGAAATGATGTCAGTGACATGACTATATAATCGTGAATGTAGTTGATAGTGAGTTGTCGGGTAAAAAAAACGGGCGCGCGGGCTGCAACGTCAGAGCCTGAGTGGCGCGAGGGATGATCCGCTCGGCGCACGGATGCGCATGAGCCCTGTGACTGTGGGAGCGAGGACGCGGGCATCGACGGGGGTGGTGATCCTCTGCGGCACAATGCCGGGGGCCATGATGAAGGCCGGTGATGTGGAGGATGCCATGCGCTCGACAAGGGGGAGGGGGGTGGCTGCGGTTGTCTCGTCGACAATCTGCCATCCGGGTGCGACGGTGACAAGAACGTCGCCTGATGAATCGAGGCGTGTGTTGCGACAAACGGCCTCGGAGTTGTCGTGGATGTCGCGCGAGGTGACCTCGTCGATGGTGTAGGCGTAGGCCACACCGCTCATGCGGCGGAGAAACGCCGCCGTCTCCTTCCTAACAACAGCGGGGTCTATCTCAAGGTTCGCTACAAGGGTGGGATTTATATAGAAGTAGCCGTTGTGGTAGCCTGTGATCCACTCGCCGTTGCCGAATTTCTGGATGAGGTAGAGGTTGAGCAACGAGATGGCTCGCTTGACGTGGAACTCGCCGCCGGGGAGGCCCCACTTCTCGTCGTCGCGGCGTGTGCGCGGGGTGGGTGGGGTTCCGGCGACAAAGAGGAGGGTGCGATCCATGCCGGGGCCATTCTCGTCGATGGCTTTCATGAGGCGCGCTATGTCGCGGTCGAGGCGGAGGTAGCCGTCCATCGTCTCCAGCTTGTAGTCGTTGTCGCGACCGTAGGGGTAGGGAGAGACGGTGTAGGCGAGTGAGAGCATATCGGGTGCCTCGTGGGTGCCGAGGCCGAGTGTGCGGAGGTACTCAATGGCAAGATCGGTCACGACCTGATTGACCACGGGAGCCGACTTGAACATGCGGTAGCGGTCGGTCTCGCCGCGGCCGAAGCGGATGCTGAAGGGGTAGGCGCGGCGGAATGCGGGGAGGTCGGGATAGGAGGAGACGGAAATAGAGGGGGTCCAGCCGAGGGTGTCGAGCACCGATGCTACGGAGCGGGTGCGGTTCTGGTTCTGGATGAGCGCGGGGCTGTCGGGGTAGGATTTTGAAGTGACCCAGTTGCCGTCGGTGTCGTTGATCCAGTGGGCGGTGTTGGCGGCGTGTCCGGCTCCGGGTATGGCAAGCGCCACATCGGGGGCGATGGAGTGGACTTCGCCCATGCCGCCTCCGTCGATGCGGAGCTCGTCGGAGATTGTGGTGGAGAGGATGCGCGCCGGTGAATAGTTGGCAGGGGTGTCGGAATTGGGGTCGGAGAGGAATGTGCTGAAGCTGCGGCGGAGGTCGGGGTTGTAGGTTGTGGCGGCTGAGATGCCGTTGACGGTCGGGGCTGAGCCTGTGTGGATGATTGTGGCGGCTGCCGAGGGGTCGAGTGGTGTGCCGAAGTCGAGGTCGGTGATCGTGACGGCGTTGTTGAGCAGGCGGTTGAGCCCGTCGTTGCCAAACTTGTCGCGTAGCAGCTCAAGATAGTCGGCGGACAAGCCCTCGACGGTCACTCCCACGACAAGCACGGGGCGCGACTCTTTGTTGTCGGCGCGCAGAAGGGGGGCTGTCATGGAGAGGACAAATGCTGCGGCTATTGTCCGTGCTATTGTGGTTTTATGTGAAGTCAGATGGTTGCTGAATGCCATTTTGCTGATCGGATGTAGACGAAGGCTCTTGCGGCGTCGGCTACAAGTAGGGGTAGGAACGCAAGATTAAGCACCTGCGCGCCGCAGATTGCGGCCACACATAGTGCCACTATTGCTGCAAAGTTAATAAATTGGTACAATATAACCACTTTGCGGCACTTTTTTATCCATATAAGTATTCCGCCGATGAAGCAAAGCGGGTTGAGCCAGAGAAAAAGCCAGTTGGGGGATGTGGCGTAGTGGACGGAAACGAAGATGAGGAAGGTGAGGAGGAGTCCGGCAAGCCCCATGAGGTTGAAGTAGATAGCGTCGAACCAGCGGGAGATGGAACGGCGGCGCAGATCGCGCATGGAGAGGGCGATGGCGATGATGGCGAAGAGGGTGCAGACTGCCAAGGGGGTGAGGAACCACGGGGTGGGTCCGGCTGGGCCGCCACCGCCATCGGGGAGCAGTTCGGAGCGTGGGGCGGCAAGGGGGATGAGGCGCGAGGGGTCGGCGGGATCGGAGCGGAGGGCTCCGTCGAGCATGAGGGCAAGCGAAACGGGGGCGAATGAGTGCTGGCCGGATGAGAGGGGGAGGTCGATGAGACTGCCGAGGGCGAGGTCGATCCCGAACTGATACCACGGGTAGTGGCTGTGGAAGGCGGTCATGTCGGCACGGAAGGTGGCTCCTGCGTGGGAGCCGAGGGCTGTGGTGTCGGCAAGCTGAACGGGTGAGCCGATGGCGCGGGAGATGTAGTCGACGGGGCGGGTGGCGCAGTTGTCGAGGACGTAGTTGTAGCGGTAGACGGGTGAGCCGATGCGGAATGTGCTGTCGATGAGCCAGACGAGGCGGTCGCGCTCGGCGGGGGTGAGGTGAAGTGGTGTCTGGTCGACGCGGCGCCCCTCGCGGGCGTACTGGCTGAGGAAGTGGGATGTGGGGGCGGCTCCCATGCGGTAGTCGGTCTCTCCCTTGACGAAACGGTAGAGGAAGTTGGGGGAGTTGAAGTCGAAGAGCCCCCAGTTGACTGTCATGTCGGATCCGTCGGGCATGATGATGCGGAGAGCTGTGTGGCCCTCAAGTTCGTAGACCTCGTCGCCGGGGTAGCATGTGAGCAGGGCTACGGTGCATGAATCGGGGATCGGAACGGATGTGGTTGACTGTGAAGCTCTGAGCTCGGCGCACAAAAATAAGAGGGCGCAGAGAGTGATTAATATTTTTTGCATGAAGTGATCTAAATTTATTACAATATGCGAATCACGAAGTGAAATGAGCCATGGCATTTATGCTTCAGGTCTGCTTCGGGCTATTTCGGAACCTCTCTTCGGTCATAATGGAGCCCCATTACTCCCTCATCGCGATCCCGAACTATCCTCGAATCAGTCCCGAATCATAAATTGTCATAATTTTAGATCACTTCATTGTGCGAAGTTACGGCAAAATATGTAATTTTGCCTTCGGTCATGTCAATATTATGATTCAACCGACAAAAGACAAGGAAACTCCCCGCTACCGTCTGGGAGTCGCTCTCAGTGGGGGCGGCGCCCGTGGTTTTGCACACGGAGGGGTGTTGAAGGCGATGAGTGAGTGCGGGCTGAAGCCTGACATCATCGCGGGTGTCAGCGCCGGATCGGTTGCAGCCGTGCTTTGGGCTGCCGGCATCGAGCCTGACGAAATCCATAAGCTTTTTGCGAACTGCAAGTTCAAAACCATGACCTCGCTTGCCATACGTGAAGGTGGAGGCGGGCTTTTCAGTCTCACTCCTTTCCGCAAGTTTATCGAAAAGGCTGTGGCTCCCTACAAGCGGCTGGAGGATCTGCCGGTGCCGGTGAAGATCGGCGTGACGGATATCGCTTCGGGGCAGCCGGTGTGTCTGGATCACGGCGATATAGGTGAGGCGGTGATCGCTTCGTGCAGTATTCCGATCATGTTCAAGCCGGTGAAGATAGGTGAGCGGCACTATGTGGACGGCGGGGTGTCTCGCAACCTGCCTGCATGGCTTCTGCGCGACTGCTGCGATGAGGTGGTGGGGGTGAACGTGAGTCCGCAGTCGGATGACGATGATGATTTCCACCCGACTCTGACTGATGTGGCGATGCGCACTTATCACCTTCTTGCCAAGTCGAATGCGCTTATCGATGAGCCGCTCTGCGACAAGATGGTGACGGTGTCGATGCTCTCACACTACAGGGTTTTTGATCTGTCGAATATCCACAGCGTGTATCTGACCGGTTACTCAGCCGCCCGACAGGTGTTTGATGAAAGCCGCCAACCGCATAACTGACAATGAGAGAGAAAGCGATCATATACCAGCTCCTTCCGAGGCTCTTCACTAACTACAACTCGCGCCCGGTGGCGTGGGGCAGCATCGAGCAGAACGGATCGGGGAAGATGAACGACATCACCCCGCGTGTGCTCGAAGGGATCAAGGAGCTTGGCGTGACTCATGTGTGGTACACCGGCGTGATCGAGCACGCTCATGAGCCGGACTACACGGCTTACGGGATAGAACGGGACAACCGCTATGTGGTGAAGGGACGCGCGGGTAGCCCGTATGCTATCTCGGATTATTATGATATTGACCCCGACATCGCGACGGACGTGCCGCACCGCATGGAGGAGTTTGAGGCTCTTGTGGAGCGCACTCATGCGGCGGGGATGAAGGTGATAATGGATTTTGTGCCGAATCATGTGGCACGACGCTATCACAGCGATGTGAAGCCGGCGGGTATCGAGGATTTTGGTGCGTCGGACTATCAGGGGATGTTTTTTTCTCCTTCCAACGATTTCTACTATCTGCCACGGCAACAGTTTGCTCCGTCGATTCCGCTCGGCGAGGGGAGCGATGCCTACGTGGAGTTTCCGGCTAAGGCTTCGGGCAACGACTGCTTCACGGCTTTCCCGTCGGAGAACGACTGGTATGAGACGGTGAAGCTGAACTATGGCGTGGACTACGGCGACGGGTCGCGTCATTTCTCTCCTATCCCTCAGGTGTGGCTGAAGATGCTTCACATACTGCGCTACTGGGCGTCGAAGGGGGTGGACGGTTTCCGTTGCGATATGGCTTTCATGGTCCCGGTGGAATTCTGGGAGTGGGCTATCCCGGCAGTGAAGGAGACTTATCCCGACGTGATTTTCATCGCGGAGATCTATGACGTGAATCTCTACCGCGAGTTTATAGAGAGGGCGGGTTTCGACTATCTCTATGACAAGGTGAATCTCTATGACACGCTGCGGGGGATAGAGTGCTCGAATGTGTCGGCTGCGCAGCTGACGTCGTGCTGGCAGCGTGTGGACGGTCTCGGGGCGCATCTGCTCAATTTCCTCGAGAATCACGATGAGCAGCGTTTTGCGTCGGAACAGTATGCGGGGGATGCGATGCGCGTGGTGCCGTCGCTTGTGGTGTCGGCTATGCTGGGAACGGGTCCGATGATGATTTACGCCGGTCAGGAGCTTGGTGAGAAGGGTGCTGATGCCGAGGGGTTCAGCGGGCGTGACGGGCGCACGACGATATTTGATTTCTGGAGCATCCCGACTCTGCGTCGCTGGCTTGACGAGGGTCGTTGCTCGATGGATAAACTTGAGCCGTGGGAGAGGGAGTTGCGGGGTATCTACAGTCGCGTGCTGACGCTCTGCAACAGGGAAAAGGCTATAAGAGAGGGGGGATTTTTTGATCTGATGTATGTGAATTACAACAATCAGATGCTTGATCCTCACCGGCAGTTTGCGTTTATGCGCGGCGCCGACGGGGAGGGACTGCTCATTGTGGCCAATTTCGCAGATCAGGAGCGTGAAGTGGCAGTAAATTTGCCTCGTCATGCTTTTGAGGTGCTCGGGCTGCGCGAGGGTGCCACCGACGTGAAGGAGCTTCTTGCTGGGGGCAGCGCGGAAACGCGCACGGTGGATGCGGAGACTCCTTTCGTGACCCGTGTGCCGGGGCATGGCGCGGTGGTGTGGAAGCTCACCGCTCACCGTGAAGAGAAGAAAGAAAATAACACTGCGTGCAAGCCGAGGAAGAAACCTGCGGCTTCATGCAGGACTAAAAAACAGACAAAAACCAATTAAACAACATATCACATGTCGTCATTACCTCCTTTGAAAGTTTTTTCGGGCACACGCTCCCACTATCTGGCAGAGGAAATCTGTAAAGACCTCGGCGTCGAGCTGGGTAAAATGAACATCCAGCACTTTGCCGACGGAGAGTTTGAGGTTTCGTTTGAGGAATCGATCCGCGGCTGCGAGGTTTATCTCGTTCAGTCGACTTTCCCCAACAGCGACAATCTCATGGAGCTTCTGCTTATGATCGATGCAGCGAAGCGCGCTTCGGCCAAGTCGATCATCGCCGTTGTCCCCTACTTCGGCTGGGCCCGTCAGGACCGCAAGGACAAACCCCGCGTGTCGATCGCCGCAAAGCTCGTGGCCGACATGCTCAGCGCCGCCGGCGTTGACCGCGTGATCACAATGGATCTCCATGCCGACCAGATCCAAGGTTTCTTCGACATCCCTGTGGATCACCTCTATGCTTCGTCGGTGTTTATCCCCTACATCCAGTCGCTCGGCCTGGAGGACATGGTGATCGCTACTCCTGACGTGGGTGGAGCGAAACGCGCCAACAACTACGCGAAATATCTCAATCTGCCGCTGGTGCTCTGCCACAAGCAGCGCGCCAAGGCGAATGTGGTGGCTACTATGACCGTGATCGGCGACGTCAAGGACAAAAATGTGATCCTCGTGGACGACATGGCCGATACCGCCGGCACTATCACTAAAGCTGCCGACCTGATGATGAGCCACGGCGCGAAGACAGTTAGAGCGCTGTGCTCGCACGCCATCATGAGTGACCCTGCTACCGAGCGCGTGACCAACAGCTCGCTCTGCGAGATGATCTTCACCAACAGCATCCCCTACACGAAGCACTGCCCGAAGGTGACGATCCTGTCGGTGGCACGCCTGTTTGCCGACACTATCCGCCGCGTGCATGAGAACGAGTCGATCTCGTCGCAGTACCTGATAAAGTGAGTGAGCACCGACCGATCACGTGTCCGCTCCTAAGCAATCTCTAAGAATGTGAAGACCGAGTCAGCTGCCGCCCGGCTGCGCGAGTTCATAAGCTCGCGTGGAATGCGCTCGACGCCCGAGCGGTATGTTGTGCTCGACGCTATAGAGAAATGTCCGGGCTTCTTCACGGTGGACATGATCCACGCCGCGACAGGGAGCATATCGCCGGCGACTATAATATCGCGCGGGACGGTGGTGAACACCGTTCGGCTGCTTGTGGAAGCTGGTATCGTGGCTCCCGCGGGTAACCGCAACCGGCATCGCGTGTACACGCTGCAGCCGGGGTCGTCGGATCGCCGGCGCTCCGGCTTTCAGGTGAAGATCTATCTTGAATGCACGGTGTGCGGCAAGGTGAAGCCTTCGACCGACAAGGGTGTGGCTGCCCAGATCGTGGGAAAGCGTTACAAGAGCTTTCATCCGACGTCGTGCTCGGTGAACATATATGGTGTGTGCATGTCGTGCAGACGCAAAATGGAAACAAAATCTAACAAAAAGTAATGAAAATCGATATTTTGCTCGGCCTTCAATGGGGCGACGAGGGAAAAGGTAAGGTGGTGGACGTGCTCACCCCCCGTTATGACGCGGTAGCGCGCTTTCAGGGTGGCCCCAACGCCGGACATACGCTCGAATTTGACGGGAAGAAGTATGTGCTCCGCTCGATCCCCTCGGGTGTGTTTCAGCATGGCCAGATCAATATAATAGGCAACGGAGTGGTGCTCGATCCGATCCTCTTCAGAAATGAGGCTGAGGAGCTTGCCAAGAGCGGGGTGGATCTGCGCAAGGTGCTGCGGCTGTCGCGCAAGGCTCACCTGATCATGCCCACACACCGCATGCTCGATGCCGCCAACGAGAATGCCAAGGGTAAAAGCAAAATCGGCACTACGGGTAAGGGTATCGGCCCGACATACACTGACAAGACAAGCCGCAACGGATTGCGCCTCGGTGACACGCAGGAGAATTTCGAGGAGAAATATGCCGCCGCACGTGACCGCCATCTCGAGCAGCTCAAGATGATGGGATGGGACACTTCGGCACTGCCCGCTCTTGAAGCCGAATGGCTCGATGCGGTGAAGTATCTTCAGACTTATCAGATCGTCGACAGCGAGTTTCTGGTGAACGATCTTATCAACGAAGGGAAGAAGGTGCTGTGTGAGGGCGCTCAGGGCACGATGCTCGACGTGGATTTCGGCAGCTACCCGTTTGTGACGTCGTCGAACACCACCGCTGCCGGAGCATGCACCGGCCTTGGCGTTGCTCCCAACAAGATCGGCGATGTCTACGGTATATTCAAGGCTTACTGCACGCGCGTGGGCGCAGGGCCGTTTCCGACGGAGCTTTTTGACGAAACGGGCAAGAAGATACGCGACATAGGTCATGAGTATGGAGCGGTGACAGGCCGCGAGCGCCGCTGCGGTTGGGTGGACTTAGTGGCTCTGCGCTATGCGGTGATGATCAACGGTGTGACGAAGCTGATCATGATGAAGAGCGACGTGCTCGACGGTTTCGACGAGATCAAAGCTTGCACGGCATACGAGATCGACGGCAAGGTGACCGACCGCTTCCCCTACAGCATAGATGACGCTGATCGCGTGAAGCCGATCTACACTACTCTGCCGGGCTGGAAGACTGACCTGACTAAGGCTACGAAGGCTTCGGATCTGCCTAAGGCTTTCATGGATTATGTGGCTTTCCTCGAGGCTCAGCTGGGTGTGCCTATCGTGATCGTGTCGGTAGGGCCTGACCGCAACCAGACGATAGAACT
>CAYSKE010000055.1:9162-11069 GCA_964431465.1 uncultured Muribaculaceae bacterium
AAGGGTGTGCGTCCCCCCAAGGGGATGGTGACGGAGGTGGCTTCACGCCCCTACGACGTGCTTAACTCTGAGGAAGCCCGCAAGGAGGCTGAGGGTAACGTGAAGTCGCTTTACCATATCATAAAACCCGAAATCGATTTTGAGCCGGGTACTGATGAGCATGATCCTAAAGTGTATGTGAAGGCTGCGGAGAATTTCCAGGCGTTTCAGGACAACGGGTGGCTCGTTCAGGATGATAAGGAGCACTATTACATATACGCGCAGACGATGGATGGTCGCACGCAATATGGTATCGTGATCGCTGCCAATGTTGCCGACTACATGGAGGAGCGCATCAAGAAGCATGAACTGACGCGCCGCGACAAGGAGGAGGACCGCATGAAGCATGTGCGGGTGAATGACGCGAATATCGAACCGGTGTTCTTCGCTTTTCCCGATAATGAGGAGCTCCAGAGGGTGATAGACACTGTGACGGCTGCTCCTGCGGAATATGATTTCGTGGCTGCCGACGGTTTCGGACATCATTTCTGGGTGATCGAGGATGAGGCGCTTATCGAGACGGTGACACGTGAGTTTGAGAAGATGCCGGCTCTCTATATCGCTGACGGACACCACCGCACGGCTGCCGCCGCACTGGTGGGTCACGAGAAGGCTCAGAACAATTCCGATCACCGCGGTGACGAGGAGTATAATTATTTCCTCGCTGTGGCTTTCCCGGCCTCGCACCTGAAGATCATCGACTACAACCGCGTGGTGCGTGATCTCAACGGGCTGACTGCGGAGGAGTTTGTGGATCGCCTGAAGGAGAATTTCATTGTGGAGGATATGGGCACGGATGAGTACCGCCCGACGGGTCTGCACAATTTCTCGATGTATCTGGGCGGTCGCTGGTACTCGCTGACTGCGAAGGAGGGCACCTATAATGATCAGGATCCGATCGGGGTGCTTGACGTGACGGTGTCGAGTGACCTGATCCTGCGTGACATATTGGGGATAACGGATCTGCGCAGCGACAAACGCATTGATTTCGTGGGTGGAATACGTGGTCTCGGAGAGCTGAAACGCCGCGTTGACAGCGGCGAGATGGTGGTGGCTCTGGCTCTCTATCCTGTGACGATGGAGCAGCTCATGGCGATCGCCGACACGGGTAACATCATGCCCCCGAAGACGACGTGGTTTGAGCCTAAACTGCGCTCAGGACTGGTGATACATAAGTTGTCATGATCAAGATTGCTACAATAGCTATCGTCGCAACGATAGCTATTGTAGCTAATTTATTAAGGTTTAAGTTATGATAGTAAATACTGCACGTTTTGTCACTTCGAGTCCTGATCTGGAGAAGTGCCCTGCCGATACTCCGCGGCATGAGTATGCTTTTATCGGGCGCAGTAATGTGGGGAAGTCTTCGCTTATCAATATGCTCACCGGTCGCAAGGATCTTGCAAAGACGTCGTCGAAGCCGGGCAAAACGGCTCAGATCAATTATTTTCTCGTGAATGATGACTGGTATCTGGTGGATCTTCCGGGATATGGATATGCGGAGCGCAGCAAGAGTGACCGGGCTGCGTTTGAGAAGATGATAAAGGAATATATCCTCGGGCGTGAGCAGATGACGAATCTGTTTCTGCTGATCGACGGGCGGCATAAGCCGCAACGGAGCGACTTGGAGTTTATGGAGTGGCTCGGGGAGAATGGTGTGCCTTTCAGTATCGTGTTTACGAAGTTGGACAAGATGTCGTCGAACGCGGCCAAGAAGTCGGTTGAGGTGTATCTGGCTGAGCTTCTGGAGCGCTGGGAGGAGCTGCCGCCGGTGTTCAGGACGTCGAGTTTTGACGGGCGTGGTAAGAATGAGATCCTGAGCTATATCGAGGAAATGAATAAGTTGCCGATGGAGTGAGGGGAGAGAG
>CAYSKE010000056.1:0-11066 GCA_964431465.1 uncultured Muribaculaceae bacterium
GACGAGTACCTGCGGAGAGAATGAGAGTGCTTTTTCGACAAGTGCGACCAGCTCCTCGGGGGTGTCGCAGAATCCGCTGCCGAGACCGCCGAGAGCGTAGGCGGCACGCACGATCACCGGATAACCGAGTGACTCAGCGGCATTCAGGGCGTCGTCGACAGTGTTGACTGCCTCGCTCTTGATAGTGCGTACATCGATCTCATCGAGCTTCTTCACAAAAAGCTCGCGATCCTCGGTGTCCATTATAGCTCTGACAGGCGTGCCGAGGACTCTCACATTGTATTTCTCGAGAATACCTTTCTCATAAAGCTGCACGCCGCAGTTAAGTGCCGTCTGGCCGCCGAAAGCGAGCAGTATGCCCTGCGGTTGCTCCTTGGCGATGACCTTCTCTACGAAATAAGGGGTTACAGGGAGAAAATAGATTTTGTCGGCAAATCCTTGCGACGTCTGCACGGTAGCAATGTTGGGGTTGATAAGAACCGTCTCGATTCCCTCCTCTTTCATTGCCTTGAGAGCCTGTGAGCCGGAGTAGTCAAATTCTCCTGCTTCGCCTATCTTCAGTGCGCCGCTGCCGAGCAGAAGCACTTTCTTTATGTTTTTGTCAACCATGATGATGTCAGTAGTATGTAGGATTAGAGAAGGGCAATGAAATCGTCAAACAAAAATTCCGTGTCCTTGGGGCCACCGCTGGCTTCAGGATGGAACTGTGCCGAGAAGAATGGCTTTGTCTTGTGTCGGATTCCCTCGTTGGTTCCGTCGTTCATGTTTATGAAGAGAGGCTCCCACTCGTCGGATAGGGTAGAGGTGTCGACAGCGAAGCCGTGGTTTTGTGAAGTGACGAAGCATGTCTCCGTGCCAACCTTTCTCACCGGCTGATTGTGGCTTCGGTGTCCGTATTTCAGCTTGAATGTGGATGCGCCTGCGGCTTTTGAGAGAAGCTGGTTGCCCATGCATATTCCACAGATCGGTTTGCCCTTCTCGATAGCCTTGCGTATGTTGGCAACTGTCTCGGTGGCAAACTCGGGGTTTCCGGGGCCGTTGGATATAAAAAGCCCGTCGTAGGGGATGTCGGTGAAATCATAGTCCCAAGGGACGAGGATCACTTTAGCACCACGGCGGGTAAGGCATCTGATTATGTTGTATTTGACTCCGCAGTCGACAAGGACTACCGTTTTGTCTCCGTCACCAAACTCCTCGACCTCTTTTGTGCTGACCTTGGCGATGAGATTTTCCTTGTTAGGGTCGTAGAACGGAATTTCGTCGGGATTCTGGTCTCCAATGACAATTTTGCCAAGCATCGACCCTTTGTCGCGGAGATGTTTTGTGAGTGAACGGGTGTCGATGCCGTAGATGCCCGGGATTTTCTCTTCTTTGAGCCATTCGGCAAGAGAGCGAATCGCAAGCCAGTGATTGTGGTCGTGGCTGTAGTCTTGGGCGATGATTGCGCGGCAATGAATCTTTGAGCTCTCGAAATATTCAGTCAGCCCCTCTTTGCCGTCCTTGGGTGGCACGCCGTAATTGCCGAGAAGAGGAAATGTGGTGACTAAGATCTGTCCCTCATAAGAGGGGTCGGTCAGGCTTTCCGGATAGCCTGTCATGGCAGTGTTGAAAACAACTTCTCCGGATGTTGGGCCGTCGTAACCAAACGACTTGCCTTCGTAGATAGTGCCGTCCTCGAGTATCAGACGAGCGAGCTTTTCTTCTGGCATCTGTAGTGTTGAAGTTTTGTGTGTAAGCCGACACTTACCACAGAGGCTTCCCTGCCGAGTGGCAGTGGCGGGTTTATCGGCGCGAAATTACTAATTTTTTCGCTATAATCAAATCATGTGTGCCCGGTAAAAGTGAAAATGTTGATAAAAACCTGCTTTTTGCTGCTTTTATCAGCTAATCTGCGGAGTAATGCGGGGTATTGGGGATCGCTCAACGTTTTTTAATTAATTTTTATTCTACAAAATTTGTTTGCAATAAATTTTTTGTAATTTTGGTATAGAATATCGTCCGTTATGGAACACTGAAGCCCTTGTGGCGGTTATTTCAGTCGGTAGGTGTTTCATCCGCCACGTAAGAGGGGTGGAGTGACAGGTTACCGGAATTACGGACTTTACATTAATTTATATCTATGCAGGATTTTAGAAAATTTGCAGTTGGGCATCTTGGAATGAACGGTCTGGCACTTGACCAATATCAGTCGGCAGTGTCGGCACAAGTCACCTCCAGCTACATTTCGCCTACTATTATTGAAGAGCGCCAGCTAAACGTGGCGCAGATGGATGTCTTCTCGCGACTGATGATGGACCGCATCATCTTTCTCGGGACCGATGTCAACGACTATACAGCCAATGTGATTCAGGCACAGCTTCTTTATCTCGACTCAGCTGATCCCGGCAAGGATGTGTCGATCTACATCAATTCTCCCGGCGGATCGGTTTATGCCGGTCTGGGTATATATGACACAATGCAGTATATCTCGAGTGATGTCGCCACGATCTGCACCGGCATGGCCGCTTCAATGGCCGCTGTGCTTCTTGTAGCCGGCACAAAGGGCAAGCGCTTTGCACTGCGCCACTCGCGTGTCATGATTCACCAGCCTATGGGAGGTGCTCAGGGGCAGGCGTCGGATATCGAGATTACCGCGCGTGAGATCCTGAAACTGAAGAAAGAGTTGTATCAAATTATTGCCGATCATTCGGGAAAACCGTTTGAGCAAGTTGAGCGCGACAGTGACCGTGATTACTGGATGACCGCCGAGGAGGCAAAAGAATATGGCATGATCGACGAGGTGCTTATCAGAGCCAAGCACTAATCAGAGACCGATGGCAAAAAAGAAAGAAGAAATACCAAGTTGCTCGTTTTGCGGGCGCCCGGGCACGATAGCCGATCTTATTCCTGCGGGTGATGGCAGCAGTTTTATCTGCGTGGACTGTGTGGATAATATCTATCACACTCTTGAGCAGATGGATATAATCGCTCCATCGAAGCAGAAGGGTGGGAAGCGCGGTAAAAAGAATGCTGGACAGCCTGAGCCGACACTTGAGACAATCCCTTCGCCGCGTGAGATCAAGGCGTTTCTTGATCAATATGTAGTAGGACAGGACGATGCGATATAGTATCTGTCGGTGGCTGTCTACAACCACTATAAGCGCCTGCTTCATCCTGCGGCCAAAGAGGGAGCGTCGGATAACGTCGACATTGAAAAGAGCAACATCATAATTGTCGGCCCCACGGGTACCGGCAAAACTTTGCTTGCAAAGACTATCGCCCGGCTGCTCAATGTGCCGTTTGCGATAGTGGATGCCACCGTGCTCACCGAAGCCGGATATGTGGGCGAGGATATAGAGAGCCTCCTCACGCGTCTGCTTCAGGCGAGCGACTACGATGTGGCGCGAGCCGAGAAAGGCATTGTGTTTATTGACGAGATCGACAAGATTGCGAGAAAGGGAGATAACCCCTCTATCACCCGCGATGTGAGCGGTGAGGGCGTGCAGCAGGGACTTCTCAAGCTCCTTGAAGGGTCGGTTGTCAACGTGCCGCCGCAGGGTGGACGCAAGCATCCCGATCAGCCCATGATCGCAGTCGACACGAAAAATATCCTGTTTATATGCGGCGGAGCCTTTGAGGGGATCGAGCGCAAGATCGCCCAGCGACTCAACACCCATGTGGTAGGATATTCGACTGACCCCACGAGGCAGAGGATCGAGCGCGAGAACATGATGCAATATGTGGCGCCGCAGGATCTGCGGTCATTCGGACTTATACCTGAGATCATCGGACGTCTGCCGATACTCACTCATCTGCTCCCGCTTGACCGTGACGCCCTCCGCAAGATTCTGACCGAGCCTAAAAACGCCATTGTCAAGCAATATGAGAAATTGCTCGAGATGGATGGCGTGAAGCTCACGTTTGCACCTGAGACGCTTGATCTCATTGTCGACAAGGCGATAGAGTATAAGCTCGGCGCACGAGGATTACGCTCGATAGTGGAGACGGTGATGATCGATGCTATGTATGAGATACCGGCATCTGACGTCAAGGAGTTCACTGTCACGCGTGACTATGCGCTCTCAAAGCTCCAGAAAGCAAACTTTGAGATATAGAACATGGGATAACTAACAGCAAAAGCGACATGCCGATGACTCCTACAAAACAACAGCTCCATGAAGCCCTGAAGACTCACTTCGGGTTCGACACTTTCAAAGGAAATCAGGAGAAAATCATCCTGTCGCTTCTCGAAGGCAACAACACTTTCGTGCTGATGCCTACCGGAGGAGGCAAGTCGCTTTGCTATCAGTTGCCCGCCCTCATGAGCGAGGGGACGGCCATAATCATCTCGCCTCTCATTGCCCTGATGAAAAATCAGGTCGATGCGATGCGCTCGTTCAGCGAGGACGACGGTGTGGCTCATTTCCTTAACTCATCACTCAATAAAGCCGCTGTTGAGCAGGTCAAATCCGACATCCTTTCGGGTAAGACAAAGATGCTTTATGTGGCTCCGGAGTCGCTCACAAAAGAGGAAAACGTCGAGTTTCTTAAAAGCATACCGGTCTCGTTCTATGCAGTGGACGAGGCTCATTGCATTTCGGAGTGGGGACATGATTTTCGCCCGGAATATCGACGGATACGCCCGATCATCAATGTCATAGGCAGCCGGCCTGTGATAGCCCTGACAGCTACGGCAACACCTAAGGTACAACATGATATCCAGAAGAACCTCGGAATCATGAAGGCCAATGTGTTTAAGTCTTCGTTCAACAGGGCCAACCTTTACTATGAGATACGGCCGAAGACAGCGTCGATCGACCGCGATATCATCAGATTCATAAAGGGGATGGAGGGTAAATCCGGTATAATTTACTGCTTCAGCCGCAAGAAAGTGGAGGAACTGACAGAGCTTCTCACTGTCAACAACATTGCGGCTTTGCCCTATCATGCAGGTATGGACAGTGCCACACGCTCGGCCAACCAGGATGCTTTCATCATGGAAAAGGTCGAGGTCATTGTGGCTACGATCGCCTTCGGTATGGGAATTGACAAGCCTGATGTGAGATTTGTCATTCACTACAATATCCCCAAGTCACTTGAGGGATACTATCAGGAGACCGGCAGAGCCGGTCGCGACGGTGGTGAAGGGCATTGTCTCACTTTCTATGCACAGAAGGACATCCAGCGTCTGGAGAAATTCATGCAGGGAAAGCCTGTCTCCGAACAGGAGATCGGGCATCAGCTATTGGCCGAGACGGCGGCTTATGCGGAATCGTCGGTGTGCCGGCGCGTTTCGTTGCTGCATTATTTCGGTGAAGAGTACGACCGCCAGAATTGCGGTAATTGCGACAATTGCATTAATCCCAAGAAAAGAGTGGAAGCAAAAGATGATTTATGTGCCGTCATTGAAACGGTGATTGCGCTTAAAGAAAAATTCAAGACTGAACAGATTGTGGATATCCTTCTCGGAAAGTCCACAGCCGATGTCAAGAGTTACGGCCACGATGCGCTTGAAGAATTCGGGTCATTTGATGGAACTGATCCCCGATATCTCAACGCTGTCATCCGTCAGGCCGACATCGCCGGCTACCTTACAAGAGACATAGATAATTTCGGCATCCTGCATGTGACGCCCAAGGGAAAGGAATTCCTGAAGCATCCGGTGTCGTTCAAAGTCGCTGAGGATAATGAGTTCTCCGACGAGATCGAGGAAGTTCCGATCAAGAGCGGCGCAAGCTGTGCGGTGGATCCTGAATTGTATTCCATACTGAAGGATCTGCGGAAGAAGATCGCCAAAACCAACGATCTGCCTCCTTATGTCATCTTCCTTGATTCATCGCTTGAGGCTATGGCCACGACCTATCCTGTGACTATGGAAGAGTTGCAGAATATACCGGGAGTGGGTGCCGGCAAAGCGAAACGCTATGGCGAGGGATTCCTCAGAGTCATCAAGCAGCATGTGGAGGATAACGAGATAGATCGTCCGGAGGATCTGAGGGTGCGCACGGTGCCCAACAAGAGCAAACTGAAGATCTCCATCATTCAGGCTATTGACCGCAAGATTGCTCTTGACGAACTCGCTCTCAACAAGGGGCTTGAGTTCAGCGAGCTGCTCGATGAAGTTGAGGCCATCGTGTATTCCGGAACAAAAATCAACATCAATTATTTCCTGAACGAGGTCGTTGACGAAGATCATCAGGAAGATATCTTTGAGTATTTCAAGGAAAGCGAGAGCGATGATCTCAATGCTGCGATCGAGGAGCTCGGCGCTGACTATACTGAAGATGAGATAAGGCTGATGCGTATAAAATTCCTCAGCGAGCTTGGCAACTGATGGAGGTAGCTGTCATTAAATACAATGCCGGAAATGTGTTTTCCGTCATCAACGCTTTGTCGAGACTTGGCGTGAAGTCGGTGCTGACCGATGATGCTGATGTAATAAAGCGTGCGTCGCACGTCGTTTTCCCCGGACAGGGTGAAGCTGCCGGTGCCATGGAGTGTCTGCGTAGCACCGGTCTTGACGAGGTGATCGTGAATCTGCGTCAGCCTGTGCTCGGTATCTGCATAGGGCAGCAGCTCATGTGCCGTCACAGTGAGGAGGGCGACGTTGACTGTCTTGGTATATTTGATACCGATGTCCGCAAGTTTGTGGCTCCTGCCGATGGAAATTCATGGAAGATCCCGCACATGGGGTGGAATACGGTGGAGAATCTGCGCGGATTCATGGAGCTTGGCCGGCCGGAGGAGTGGATGTACTTTATCCACAGTTACTATGTGCCTCAGTCGGAGTGGACTGTCGGCACAACATCTTATTGTGGTGTTGATTTCAGTGCGGCTATGCAGAAAGATAATTTCATGGCCGCGCAGTTTCATCCTGAAAAAAGCGGAGAGGCCGGCTATCGGCTTCTCAAACATTTCCTTTCGTTATGACGGAGATAATTCCTGCGATTGATATAATAGACGGAAAGTGCGTGAGGCTCACGCGAGGTGATTATGCGCTTTCACGTGTGTATGCCTCGGATCCGGCTGAAATGGCACGCCTGTTTTACGATAATGGCGCGCGTAGGCTGCATCTTGTGGATCTTGACGGTGCCAAAAGCAAGCATGTGGTGAACTGGCGCGTGATCGAGCGTATCGCTGCGGCAACGCCGCTTGTGATTGATTTCGGCGGAGGGGTGAAGACCCAGGAAGACCTGCACATCGCATTTGACTCAGGTGCCTCAATGGTAACGGCCGGCAGTATCGCCGTGGATAATCCTGAGGAAGTGGCCTCGTGGATCGAAACTTATGGGGCTGAAAAGATCATACTTGGTGCCGATGTGCGCGACGGACGCATAGCCGTGTCGGGGTGGATGCGTGAGTCGGCTCACGAAGTCGTGCCGTTTATCTCCGGCTGGATGGACAAGGGGATCAGCCAGGTCATTTCCACCGACATCTCGGTCGACGGTACGCTCGAAGGGCCGTCGGTGGAGCTATACAAGAAAATACTTGCCGAAGTCCCCGGTATTTACCTGATTGCGAGCGGGGGAGTGGGCTGTCCCGAAGACATGGAGCGGCTTGATGAGGCCGGCGTGCCGGCTGCCATCGTGGGTAAGGCTCTATATGAGGGAAAAATACCTCTGAAATATCTTGGCGAAAGGAGGGGAAATGCTTGCTAAACGCATTATTCCCTGCCTTGACGTGAAGGATGGCGAGACGGTAAAAGGTGTGAATTTCGTCGATTTCCGCAGTGCCGGTGATCCTGTGGCACTCGGACGCGCTTACAGCGATGCGGGTGCCGACGAGCTTGTGTTTCTTGACATAACGGCTTCGCACGAGGGGCGCAAGACATTTACGTCGGTCGTCGAGCGTGTCGCACGTGAAATTGATATTCCCTTTACTGTGGGAGGTGGCATAAACACCGTGGAGGATGTCGAGAGGCTCCTCTCGGCGGGTGCCGATAAAGTTTCGGTCAATTCATCGGCGTTGAAGAATCCCGGTCTGATCGACGAGGTCGCGAAGCGTTATGGCAGTCAGGTGCTCGTGCTGGCCGTGGATGCCCGCCTTGATTTTGAGGGTGAGGATGATCCGTGGCAGTGCTATATCAACGGAGGAAGAATACCGTTTGGCAAGCGTCTGGAGCAGTGGTGCCGTGAAGGAGCCGACCGCGGAGCGGGGGAGATACTGTTCACTTCGATGAACCACGACGGAGTGAAATGCGGATTTGCCTTAGAGCCGCTGCGCCGACTGCATGAGTCGCTTCCGATTCCGGTGATTGCAAGTGGCGGAGCGGGCAAAAAGGAGCATTTCAAGGATGTTTTTGAGGTTGCAGGGGTAGATGCCGCTTTGGCAGCATCGATTTTTCATTTTAATGAAGTACCTTTGCATTCCCTCAAGCAATATCTCAGGGAAGAGGGAATAAACGTAAGAATCTGAAACCAATCAATAATGAATATGGATAATCTTGATTTCGGCAAATGCGGCGGACTTCTCCCCGCTATAATCCAGAATGCCGAAACCCGCAATGTGCTCATGCTGGGCTACATGTCGCCTGAATCTTTGAAAAAGACCGAAGAGAGCGGGCTTGTGACTTTCTACAGCCGTTCGCGCAACTGCCTTTGGACCAAAGGTGAGACCTCCGGCAATTTTCTGAAAGTAGTTTCTATTCATGCTGATTGCGATCATGATACTCTGCTCATAAAGGCAATTCCTACCGGCCCTGTGTGCCACACCGGTGCCGAGACTTGTTTCGACCTGCCTGACAAGGCTTCGGGCGTGGAATTTCTTGCCTATCTTCAGGATTTCATCACGCGCCGTCATGAAGAGATGCCCGAGGGCTCTTACACCACCAAACTCTTTCAGAAGGGTGTGAACCGCATGGCGCAGAAAGTGGGCGAGGAAGCCGTGGAGACCGTGATCGAGGCAACCAATGGCACTGACGACCGTCTGGTCTATGAGGGTGCCGATCTGCTCTATCACCTGATCGTGCTCCTCACATCCAAGGGGCTGAAAATTCAGGATCTGGTGTCGGAACTTATATCACGCCACAAAGAATAATCACTCGAAATGGCAGAGGACAAGACGAAAGCCGGTGGCACGCCTATCGTGCGGTACAGCAATGTTGAGATCACACGCAATGAGCTCATCGTGCTTCGTCATGTCGATCTGTGTATAGGGCAGGGGGAATTTGTGTATCTGATCGGGAAAGTCGGCAGTGGCAAAAGCAGTCTGCTGAAAACCATGTATGCTGAAATTCCTGTGAGTTCGGGGTCGGCCGAGGTTCTCGGTTATGATGTGGCTTCCATACGCCGCAAGCAGATTCCTTATCTGAGGCGCGAGATGGGCATTGTGTTTCAGGACTTCCAGTTGCTCACTGACCGCGATGTGCGTCATAATCTGCTTTTTGTGCTGAAAGCCACAGGGTGGACCGACAGGAATGAAATCGAGGAGCGCATACGCCGGGTTCTCTCGATCGTGGGGATGGAAAACAAGTCCTACAAGATGCCTCACGAACTCTCGGGTGGCGAGCAGCAGCGTGTGGCGATAGCGCGCGCATTGCTCAATGACCCGCGGCTGATTCTTGCCGATGAACCTACGGGAAATCTTGACCCTGAGACGGCGCGCGGCGTGCTTGACATGCTGCACACAATATCGCGGTCGGGCACAGCTGTGGTGATGGCGACCCATAATCTCGGCTTCGTGAGGGATTTTCCGGGTCGCGTGATCAATGTCGCAAACAAGAAGGCAGAGGAGACAAAAGCAGTATCTTCAGTTGACACGGCCGATGGTAAAAGTTGAGATTGACGAGGGATCAGGATTCTGTTTCGGCGTTGTCACGGCGATCAGAAAGGCGGAGGAGGAACTGAGCAAAAGCGGGCGACTCTACTGTCTGGGTGATATAGTGCACAACAGTGCCGAGGTGGAGCGTCTCCGCAAGAAAGGACTTATCACCATATCGCATGAGGAGCTCGAGCAGCTGCATGACGTGAAGGTGCTTCTGCGCGCCCACGGTGAACCGCCGTCGACCTATGAGCTTGCGCGCCGCAACAACATTGAGATCATCGACGCGACGTGCCCTGTTGTGTTGCAGTTGCAGCAGCGCATAAAGAAAAGTTATGCCGGAGGTGAGGGGAGTGCTGAGCGTCCGCAGATTGTCATCTACGGCAAGAAAGGGCATGCCGAGGTCAACGGACTCGTGGGGCAGACGTCGGGTGAGGCTGTGGTTGTTCAGAATGTTGATGAGCTTGACCATGTGGACTACAACCGCGATATACTCCTATACTCGCAGACGACGAAATCGCTCTCAGGCTTTCAGGAAATTTCGTCGGAAATAGAGCGGCGTCAGAACCCGGGGCACTCGTTCAAATCCTATGACACGATATGTCGTCAGGTGGCCAACCGCGTGAGCAATCTGCGTGATTTTGCCGAAGCCCACCAGCTTATAATTTTTGTGAGTGGCAAGAAAAGCAGCAACGGCCGTTTTCTTTTTGAGGAGTGCAAGGCGGTGAATCACAACTCGATGATGGTGACCGATTGCAGCGAGCTCTCGCCAGAGTGGTTTGACGGGATCGCGACGATAGGTATATGCGGGGCCACGTCCACTCCGCGGTGGCTTATGGAGAATGTGCGTGACCGCGTGCTTGAGCTTGTTGAATCGGCATCAGGACAAGCAAAGTGAACAGTTTTGTTGCTATAGACGTCGAGACGGCTAATAATCATCCGACAAGTATTTGTGCGGTCGGGGCGGTGAAAGTGGAGAACGGGAGTCTGACCGATAGTTTCTATGAACTGGTTAAACCTGAGCCGGATTATTTCAACCGCTATTTTTCGGAACGGATACATGGTATCACACCGGCCGATGTGGAAGATGCCCGCAATTTTGCTGCAGTGTGGCGCGATGTTGACCGGTTTATAGGTAATCTGCCACTTATCGCACACAACAAGCAGTTTGACGAGGGGTGCATAAGAGCTGCCTTCAGAATGTACGGCATGGATTATCCGGATTATCCCTTTTATTGCACGCTTCAGAAGGCGCGGCGCACGATACCGCGCCAGATGTGTCGCTCCTATGCGTTGCCGTCGTTGTGTGATTTCTTCGGCATCCCTTT
>CAYSKE010000057.1:0-10825 GCA_964431465.1 uncultured Muribaculaceae bacterium
GAATCGGGTGTGCGTCTCCGCTATCAGTACACCGACCCCTATACAGGTGAGAAAGAGGAGATACTTATCGAAAACACCGAGGCACGTGACCAGCCTAAAAACAAGGAAAACGCAATGCGTCATCTCCGCTCTATCCTCTATGAGAAGGAGATGAAACATCGCCTTGAAGAACAAGCGAAAATTGAGGCCGGAAAGATGAAGATCGAATGGGGCTCACAGATACGCAGCTACGTGTTTGACGACCGCCGCGTGAAAGACCACCGCACCGGCTATCAGACCTCGGATGTCGGCGGCGTGATGGATGGAGACCTCGACGGTTTCATCAAGGCATATCTCATGGAATTCGCTGAAAAAGAAGACTGATGAAACAACCGCTCAATATAGTGAAAGTCGGTGGGGCAATTCTTGAAGACCCCGCTTCGCTCCGCGCTTTTGTCGATGCCTTCGTCGGTATCGAGGGTGCGAAACTGCTCATACATGGCGGAGGACGTTCTGCCACAAAATTTGCAACGCGTCTCGGCATAGAGACCACAATGGTAAACGGCCGGCGCATCACCGACGATGCCATGCTTGAAGTCGTCACGATGGTTTATGGCGGCGACGTGAACCGCAAGCTCGTCGCTTCGCTGCAGGCACTCGGCTGCAATGCAATAGGTCTCACCGGAGCTGACATGAATCTCGTCACCTCCCGCCGCCGTCCGCCGGTCAACGGAATCGACTATGGCAATGTAGGCGATGTGGTAGCTGTAAACGCCACCGGATTCAAAGATCTGCTCTCAATAGGTGCCGTTCCGGTGATAGCTCCGCTGACCCACGATAAGGCCGGTCACCTCCTCAACACCAACGCCGACACAATGGCAGGAGAAATAGCTTCGGGGCTTGCCGGAATCTTTGATGTGACGCTCACTTTTTGTTTCGAGAAAAACGGCGTACTCTCTGACCCCGACAACGACGACAGCGTAATTCCACTGATCGACCGCAATCTCTTTGCTTCGCTCCGCGAGGAGAAGATTGTCGAAGGAGGCATGATACCCAAACTTGAAAACGCATTTGCAGCGATAGACCGCGGAGTGCGTCAGGTCAAGATCATCCACTACAGCCGCATTTCCACACCGGGAGCCGGCACAACAATAGCATAAACCGAATTTCCAAGCTGATAAGCATCATCATAACCGGTTTCCAATTAAGCAATCTCTAAGTAACAAGAAAATGAAAGTAGCAATAGTAGGTGCAAGCGGAGCCGTCGGACAGGAGTTCCTTCGCGTTCTCGACGAGCAGAACTTCCCCATCGACGAGCTTCTTCTCTTCGGCTCAAGCCGCAGTGCTGGCCGCTCATATACCTTCCGTGGCAAAGATTATGTTGTCAAGGAACTTACCCGCGAATGTGCAACTGATTTCGCAGATGTGGACTTTGCTTTCACTTCGGCGGGAGCAGGCACTTCAAAGGAGTATGCTGATATAATCACTTCGGGTAAAGCTATCATGATTGACAATTCCAGTGCATTCCGCATGGACGAGGATGTGCCTCTGGTTGTTCCCGAAGTAAACGGTGAGGATGCCTTCAACGCTCCGCGCCACATCATAGCCAACCCCAACTGCACCACTATTCAGATGGTTGTGGCTCTGAAACCCATCAATGACATCTCGCCCATTTCACGCGTTCATGTGGCAACATATCAGGCTGCAAGCGGGGCAGGTGCAGCAGCTATGGATGAACTTGTCGAACAGTACGCGCAGATCGCCCGCGGCGAAAAGCCGACGGTGGAGAAATTCGCCTATCAGCTCGCCTACAACGTCATTCCTCATATCGATGTATTTCAGGATAACGACTACACCAAAGAGGAGATGAAGATGTTTAACGAGACACGCAAAATCATGCACGCTCCCGGTATCAGCGTGAGCGCGATGTGTGTGCGTGTGCCGGTGATGCGTGCCCATAGCGAAGCAATCTGGGTAGAGACCGAATCACCCGTCACTCCCGCACAAGCACGCGAGGCATTCTCAAAAGCCGAGGGACTTGTCGTGCTTGACAATCCGGCTGAAAAGGTCTATCCCATGCCTCTCGACATCGCCCACAAAGACCCCGTTTATGTAGGTCGCATCCGCCAGGATCTTGCCAACCCCAACGGTCTTTCATTCTGGGTTGTAGGTGATCAGATCAAAAAAGGCGCGGCACTCAATGCCGTGCAGATCGCCCAATACATGATCAAGCATTCAAAATAAATCTCTCTTCTCCATTCATCACACTCCATAACGCGCATTGACGACCGCACCGCTCGCATCATCCCCAATAACGATTTTTTTTATCGTTCTTGCGATAATCCTGCTTGCTCCGATACTGCTGAACAGGCTCAGGATTCCGCACATTGTGGGTATGATCGTTGCCGGTGTGGTCGTCGGGCCTTATGGGTTCCACATACTTGACCGCGACAGCAGTTTCCAGATCTTCGGAGAAGTAGGCATACTCTATCTCATGTTTCTTGCCGGACTTGAGATAGACATGTACCATCTGAAACTGAATTTCCGCAAAGGTATTTTCTTCGGCTTACTCACCTTTGCCATACCCATGGCAATGGGCACGGCAGTAAGCTATTACGCGCTGCATCTCAATCTCCCCACATCGGTGTTGCTCGCATCGATGTTTGCTTCCCACACGCTTATATCCTATCCCGTAGCAGCACGTTACGGTGTGACAAAAGCACCGTCGGTGCTGATATCGGTTGTCGGAACAATTTTTGCTGTCGTAGGAGCTCTTATCGCACTCGCCACAGTCGTAAACATCAACAACGAAGGAACATTCAACCCCTCGGCCACACTCCTGCTGCTTGGAGAGATGACCGTCTACTGCATTGTGATCGCATGGGTCTACCCACGTCTTACCCGTTTCTTTTTCAAGCGATTCAGTGATCGTGTCACGCAGTATGTGTTTGTGCTCGCACTCGTGTTTCTCTCGGCGTGGATCTCAAAAGCGATCGGACTTGAAGGAGTGTTGGGAGCATTCCTTGCCGGTCTCGTGCTCAACCGCTATGTTCCGCCGGCATCGCCGCTTATGTCGCGCATCGAATTTGTCGGCAACGCAATCTTTATCCCCTACTTCCTTATCGGAGTAGGCATGATGATCAATATCGGCCTGGTAGCCAACTGGGCTACACTCACCGTTTCGGGCATAATGCTTGCTGTTGCGCTCGCTTCGAAATGGCTTGCGGCATGGGTGGCACAGCTTTATTACCACATGCGCTCCTACGACCGCCGTATGTTTTTCGGTCTGACCACCGCCCACACGGCTGTTGCACTTGCAGTCGTCACAATCGGTTACAACACCTTTCTGCCCGACGGGAGCAGAATGATGGATGAGACAATACTCAACAGCACGGTGGTTGTCATACTCATAACGTGCGCAATAGCTCCTATAGTCACAGCCCGGGCAGCCGCTGCGATAAAACTTCACATGCTTGAGGAGGAAGAAGCGGGAGAGGAGGCAGACAGCTCAGCGGCCAACCGCCGCAATGTGGTGAACATGCTTGTGCCGGTGTCAAATCCCGTTACTGCGCCGGGACTGATGGAGTTAGCAATAATGCTCAGCGGATTCCACCGTCCACGCACCGATCTATCGGTGTATACGCTTCACGTCCGCAACGACAACACTCCCAAAAGCCGCGCGGTAGGGCGTGCTTCGCTGGATCTCGCCCGTCAGGTAGCTTCGGCAGCCGATCTGCCTGTAAGTCCGATCGAGCGCTTCGACCTCAACACTGTCACCGGCGTGGTGAATGTCACCGAAGAACGCGACATTAACGCGATCGTGATGGGAATGCACCGGAAATCAACAGTTGTGGATTCATTCCTCGGTCCGAAGATCGAGCAACTGCTCTCGCTCACGCGCCGCATGCTCGTGATAGCACGTTGCTACACCCCGGTCAATACAGTTGCCCGCATAATCGTCTATGCCCTGCCAAATTCACAATTTGAGGCCGGATTCAGGCAATGGGTTATGACCGTCGGGAATCTCGCTCAGGAACTCGGATGCCGCATCATGTTCTGCTGCCCGCCCGACATGCATCCCGCCATACGCAGTGTCCTGCGCCGCGAGAAATACGCCATACGCGCTCATTTCCGCAACGTTTCAGACCGTGATGATTTTCTTATCATGGCGGGAAAGCTCCATGAGGATGACCTGTTTATATGGATTTCATCGCGCCCCGGCTCCGTATCATGGTCGACCGACACGACTGACCTACCCGCCTTCATATCGCGCTATTTCTCACGCAATAACCTGATCGTCATTTATCCTGAAATCAGTGCCGACGGAATGAGGGTACAGACGTTTGCCGACCCGCTGGCCGTGGACTTTGCCGTAGGCTCCTCCTCGCTCTGGGTCAAGATATTCCAGTGGTGGAACGCCGTGCTGTCACGCTATCGCCGTCGCACCGGCCGCGGTCGCCGTCCGTCGGATCTCGACCTCTGATAATATCATCTCGCATGGAAAAGATAATACAGCACATTCTCTCCTCGTTTCTATCACCCGACAGTGTCGCGATAGCTTTACGCCCCGTCACATTGGCAGCCATTGCCGTCATGGCGGTACTCGCTTATCTGTTTTGCCACAGTGTACTGTCGGTGATCGTAAAAGCTGTCACACGTCGCACCAAAAGCGACTGGGATGATGATATTCTAAACGACAACTTCCTCAAAGCCTTCTCACAACTGGCACCGGCTCTTGTCGTTGCCTATCTTCTGCCGGGCACATTCGATGAAAAGAGCAACACGTTTGTGTGGCTCACAAAGCTGACGTCGTTCTACATCGTCTGGGCTTTTGTAAATCTTGTGAACCGGCTGCTCCAGAACATCTACGACGCTTTCGACAAACGCCCTAAGTACAAGATACACACCCTTCGCGGCGTTTTTCAGATCCTCAAACTGCTGTTTGTCTGCATCGGGGTTATTGTAGGCATCAGCATTTTGTTTGACCGTAGCCCCATCTCGGTGCTCACTGCGTTTGGCGCTTCGGCTGCCGTGCTGATGTTGGTCTTCAAAGACACAATTCTCGGACTTGTAGCCGGCGTACAGCTCACGGCCAACGACATGCTTAAAAAGGGGGATTGGATTATTGTGCCGAAATCGGGTGCGAACGGCGAAGTGATCGATGTGTCGCTTACCACGGTGAAAGTGCGCAACTGGGACAACTCCGTCACCACGGTGCCCCCTTACTCACTTGTGAGTGAGTCATTCCAAAACTTCAAGCCTATGCAGGAGTCAGGCGGCCGCCGCGTGATGCGCCCTATCTATATCGACATCAACACGATCGGATTTTGCTCGCAGGAGCAGATCGCATATCTGCTTGAAAAAGGATGGATTGAGGAAACTGATACCAAGGATGCCTCGCGCACGGTCAATATCGAGTTACTGAGAAGATACCTTGAGCGTTATCTCGCCACAAACAAGCACGTCAGAACCGACATGATCTACATGGTGCGCCAACAGGAGCCTACAACTCACGGCCTTCCGCTCGAGCTGTACTTCTTCATCAACAACACCGCATGGAAACAATTTGAGCACATTCAGTCAGAGATTTTCAACCATGTCTATGCCGTTGTAAAAGAGTTCGGCCTTTCCATGTTCCAGTCACCCGCCGGCACCGACCTCCAAGCCCTAAAGTAGGGCGTGCAAGTTACCCCCCCCCTGCACACCCTTAAAACCATAGAAGCCAATGAGAAACATAATACTTAACCTGCTTGCAATCGCAATGCTCTCGACAGGAGTGATCTCATGCGGAAAGTCGGATGACAGGTACGTGAGGATCGGAACCTCGGAAATCGCCATAGAGCTTATCGACGGCACTACGCCGTGGCCTGATTCGGTGTATGTGACCGCGACAGGGGTCTCTGTATTGAACAGTTACCAGAAATTCAGGGAGCCTACCGTGCTGACAAGAGATGGGAACACATGGCGCGGAGAAATACCGATGGAGTTGTCGCACTCCGACAATGCATGCATCAGAGTCAAAAACGAAAAGGATGGAATTTATATATATTTCTTTGCCGGGGTTGATCAGGACAAACCTTTGAATATCACAATCACCCGTAACGGTAAAAGCGACTTCTCAGTTTCTTCGTCGGGAGGAACGGGGTACATCGGAGCTATCGAAGCTGAATCGGGTGGCATAACCGATGTTAAGTCACTGACTCAACGAATTTATCATGACAGGTGTTGGAAAATCAGCATACCTGACGAGATATACAAAAGCCGATCATGGAGCAAGTTTATCAACTACCAGCTTGACGCAATAATACCTGCCATTTTCGACAGCACGCTGTGCGACAACAATATCCCACAAGACAAAACCGATATAATTACCGAGCAACTTAAACGGCTATATTACATCGATCAAATAATTTTTTTCAAAGAAAAGGCAGAATCATCCGGGGAAAAAAGAATGCCTGAACCACCGGTGAAATATCACGCCGCTTATCTGAAAGGCCTAAATTTCAGCGACGAAGGGCTGCTTGACGATTGCTGGTATCCGACCACGATCCCATTTTTAGTGTATCTGCTACGTTATTCACCTCTTGAGATACAGCCGATCGGTGAAACCGACATACCGACATGGATAAAGAAGACAAAATATGAAGTCGACAAGGTTTTTGATTCGCCCACGCCACTCCTGATGAGCCTACTGGCAACGACATCATATCTCATCCAGATACAGGAGCATCGCATCCCGCTGACCGAAGCGCAAATAGACAACATAAACAGCTTCTATCAGGATGACCTCGGTAAGATAATCCTCGGGCGCAATGAGGTTATAGCAAAGCAGGTCGCTAAACTGGATTGCAATCTCACGGATCTCTCCGGGTCGGCAGATGAATGGAACGTTGAGGAACAGTTAAGCCAGTTTGATGGTGAGCCGATAATCGTAGCATTGTGGAGCCCGACATCGGTACCGAGCCATGTGGCAATGCGCGCACTCGAGACGATGAAAGAAAACCTGTCGAAACGCAACATAAACTTCCTCTATGTAGCCGACACGACGTCGTCGCCCGATGACCGCTGGACAAAATATGCCAACCGTCAGGCGGGTACTCACGTCAGGCTGTCGGACAAAAATTTCACGGAACTTGTCAACAAATACGACGTCAAGGAGCTTCCGACATATCTTCTATTTGACAGCAATCATCAGCTTGCCGATACCATCTCAGGTTTCAAGGATGTAGAAACTTTTGCGGAGAGGATCGGAAATATCTCATTTTAAGGTTACAAAAAAAAGAGCCGGTGAAACACCGACTCTTTTTTGTAGCGGGACCGAGAATTGAACTCGGGACCTCCGGGTTATGAATCCGACGCTCTAACCAACTGAGCTATCCCGCCATCAAAGAGGGATGCAACACGTTGCATCTCCGTTTTGCGGTGACAAATTTACAACGCCTTTTCCATTATTCCAAACAATCTTTACATTTTTTTGCTCAAAGATGCGATAATCATTAAAAATGAGCGACTTGACATCAACGTCAAATCGCCCACATTCACTTTTTATTCAACCAATTATTTTCTCTATGAAAAACTAAATTTCTTTGATTCAAGCATCCTTGAAAACCGACAGTGATGGCTGACGGATCGCCTGCCGGAGAGAGGAGTGGAAACGGGAGAGGAGAATGAGGTTCCGGCAATCGTTATCAGCCGTTTTGCTGTCGTCTGTAGTTTGGACGCATGATGAAGCTAAAGGTTTAATCGTTATAGACTTTTTAACTTAATAATGATATATTTTTCACGGCGATATGGTTCTTAAACAATTATTAACGATTATCGCGGCGATATATGGCCATTTTCGCATCTTTTCACCCGACGTTTTCACTATCTTTGAATCCAAACTTTATTAAACCATGAACATAACCAACCATCTGCTGCTCTCATTGGCGGCTACGATTTCGATTTCGTCTGTCAACGCACAGACCATGAATGAGTGGAAAGACCCTAACGTGACCTCGGTGGGGCGTCTGCCTATGCACGCCGCATGGCACGGCTACGCTTCGACCGACGAGGCTCTGAAATTCACCGGCAAACCTGAAGGGCGTCATCTGTCGCTTGACGGTAACTGGAAATTCAACTGGGTGAAAGATGCCGATCAGCGTCCGACCGATTTCTTCCGCACGGACTACAACGACGCTTCGTGGACGACAATGCCTGTGCCGGGAATATGGGAGATGAACGGCTATGGTGATCCGATCTATGTGAACGTGGGGTATGCATGGAGAAATGATTTCGAGTCGAATCCGCCGGAAATACCTGTAAAGAACAATCATGTGGGCTCTTACCGCCGCACAATAGATATTCCAGACGATTGGGACGGCAAAACCGTGATCGCCCACTTCGGCTCGGCAACATCGTGCATCTACTTGTGGGTGAACGGCAAATTTGTCGGCTACAGCGAGGATTCAAAGCTCGCGACCGAGTTTGACGTGACGCCTTATCTCAAAAAGGGTGAAAACCTGTTCGCAATACAGATTTTCCGCTGGTGCGACGGCTCATATCTTGAGGATCAGGACTTTTTCAGGCTGTCGGGACTTGCCCGCGAATCTTATCTCTACACCCGCGAGAAAGCGGGATCACTGTCGGACATACGTGTGCGCCAGTCGCTTGAGAACAACTACACCGATGGTGTGCTCGACATAAACCTGTCGACCAAAGGGAACCCCGATGTGACTCTCGCTCTCTATGATCCCGAGGGTAAGCGCATCACTGAGGTGAAGCCGACCCCTGCCGGCGAGGCAAGCATTCAGGTGAAAGCTCCGAAACTCTGGAGCGCGGAGGATCCCAACCTCTACACACTTGTGGCAGAGCTGTCGAAATCAGGCAAGATGATCGAGGCGATACCTGTGCGTGTGGGATTCCGCTCGGTTGAGATCAAGGACAAGCAGCTTCTTGTCAACGGCAAGCCTATCCTCATCAAAGGCGTCAACCGCCACGAGATTGATCCTGACGGCGGATATGTGGTATCGCCGGAACGTATGCTTCAGGACATACGCATCATGAAGGAGAACAATATCAACGCCGTGCGCACCTGCCACTATCCCGATGATCCTCGCTGGTATGACCTCTGCGATGAATACGGTATCTACCTCACCGCCGAGGCCAACGTAGAGAGTCACGGCATGGGTTACGGCGATGAGACCCTCGCAAAGAATCCGCTTTACGCCAAAGCACACCTTGAGCGCAACCAGCGCAACGTGCAGGCCAACTTCAACCACCCCTCGATCATCGTGTGGTCACTCGGCAATGAAGCCGGCTACGGCCCCAATTTCGCCGAAGCCTACAAGTGGATCAAGACTCAGGAGAAAGACCGTCCCGTGCAGTATGAGCAGGCTATCAATTTCGAAGGCAAGCCTCAGGAGAGCTCCGATATTTTCTGCCCGATGTACTATTCACAGGCTTCGTCGGAGAAATATGCCGCCAACCCCAACTCGCTCTATCCGCTGATCCAGTGTGAGTATGCCCACGCAATGGGTAACAGCGGCGGCGGTTTCAAGGAATACTGGGACATCATACGCAAATATCCGATCTATCAGGGCGGCTACATCTGGGATTTCGTGGATCAGGGTCTGCGCACCACGGGGCGCAACGGAAAGATGATCTATGGCTACGGCGGCGACTTCAACAGCTATGACGCAAGCGACCAGAACTTCTGTGACAACGGCCTGATCAGTCCCGACCGTGTGCCAAATCCCCACATGGCTGAAACGCGCTACTACTACCAGAACATCTGGACCAACCCGGTGGATATAGCCAACGGCAAGATCGAGATTTACAACGAGAACTTCTTTACCGACCTGACACCCTACACGCTCGAGTGGACTCTTGTGGCCGACGGCAAGCCCGTCGCATCGGGCACGATGGACGCTCCGGCGGTGGCTCCGGGCGAGAAAGCCGTGGTGACACTCCCCTACCAGGCAAGCGTTGACCCCACCAAAGAGTGTCTGCTCAACGTGGCCTACAAGCTGCGCAATGCCACTCCGCTTCTCGAAGCAGGCCACACGGTGGCACGCCAGCAGCTCCCCGTAACCTCATGGACCGCTCCCGAGCTGGCTCTGACCAACGCCAAGGGCGCGACATTCAACGACGACAACTACAACCGCCTGAAAGTGTCGGGCGACAAATTCAATGTTGAGTTTGACAAGCACACCGGACTTATCTGCTCCTACAACGTGAACGGCGTGGAGATGATCGAGCCGGGAACGTTCATCACTCCCAATTTCTGGCGCGCAATGACCGACAACGACATGGGTGGCGGTTTCGCTCTCTATTACAACCAGTGGAACAACCCGAAGCTCGACCGCAAGGATATGAAGGTGGACTATGACACCGACGGCAGCGTGAAGGTGACCACTACCCACGAGATAAAGGGGACAGGCGCGACACTCGACCTTACATATAATATAGGTGGCGACGGCGAGATACTGGTGAGCGAACGCATGAGCGGTGCCGAGGACAAGGAGGCAATGATGCCCCGCTTCGGCGTGACGGTGACAATGCCGCGCGACATGGAGATGAGCCACTACTACGGCCGCGGCCCGATCGAGAACTACATCGACCGTCACAGCTCGGAATTCATCGGCCTCTACACCCAGAACGCCGACGAGCAGGCCTATCACTACATACGCCCGCAGGAGACCGGCACCAAGAGCGACATGCGCTACTGGAACCAGACCGACAAGGGTGGCCGCGGAATACGCATCACATCGGACGCTCCTTTCTATGCAGGTGCCACACACTACACAGTGCAGTCGCTCGACGAGGGAAAGAGCAAAAAGAACCTCCACTTCCAGGAAATCGACCC
>CAYSKE010000058.1:0-2937 GCA_964431465.1 uncultured Muribaculaceae bacterium
GCGATGGCGAGGTCGGGGTCGGCTTCGTCGACGCTGAGGCGGACGGCGTCGGCATAGGTGCGGTCGAAGCGGTGTATCTTCACACGACGGTCGGTGGGCGCATCGCCTTCAAAGACTTTTTGCCACTCGCCGTTGATGCGGCACTCGACGCTATAACGGCGGAGCTGTCCGTCCTTGACTCCGGTAATAACGACGGCGTTCATGGGCTGGGTCTTGCCAAGCTCTACGGCAATCCAAGGTTTTTTAACCGAGGGATTGCTATACCAAGCGGTCTTGAAATTGTCGTCGGTGACAAGGTCGTGGATGTACATGTCGTCGCTCCATGAGCCTGTGGCGTGGCAGCCTTTGGCGATGTTGGATGCGGTGATGGGAGCTCCGGTCTCGGCCACCTGCACGCGGCTACCATCATTTTTCCACAGCCGGCCGATCTGCCGGAGCGATGCAAGGGCGTTGTCGTCGAGCAAGCCATCGGAGTTGGGGGCGGCGTTGAGGATGAATGTGCAGCCCACTTTGTTCATCGGCACAAGGTTGTCGTTGACCATCGCTTCGGGACTACGGGTCTCTTTGGTGGGGAAATAGGATTTCCAGAACCATGTGTCCTGCAGCTGGTAGCAGGCCATCGAGGGGAGGAAGCTGCGTCCTTTGTCAATTTTCTGGCCGGCTCCCTGCTCGTAGGTCTTTATGTCGGAGTAAAAGAGTGCTTCAGCGGGATACTTCGCGCCGTTGAGATCCATGACAAGGCAGTCGGGCTGCAGCGATTTGCAGAATTTATATATCTCGTCGAATGAGATTTCCTCGTAGGAGATGCGCGACCACGGCGCATCCCAGCCGTCGATCATGAGGGCTGTCACGGGGCCGTAGTTGGTGAGAAGCTCGCGAAGCTGATTCTTGAGGAAGTCGATGTGGTAGGGCTCGATCTTGTTGGGAAGGATTTTCTCGTGGAGGTCGAGGATGGAGAAGTGGAACATGACTTTCATGTCGTTTTTCTGCAAGGCCGAAGTGAGCTCCTTGACAACGTCGCGATGAGCGGCGCTATTGACGGAGTTGTAACCGGTGGTCTGCGTGTCCCAGAGACAGAAGCCGTTGTGGTGCTTGACCGACATGCAGACGAAGTTCATGTTGGCACTCTTGGCTCCCTCGATCCACTGGTTGCAATCGAGCTTGACGGGGTTGAAAAGGGAGAGGGGTGCTTCGGGGTCGGCCCAGTCATTGTCGAGATAGGTGCCCATGCCGAAATGGACGAAGAGACCGAATTTCAGGTCGACGAAATCCTGCTGAAGCTCATGGAGAGTCTTAGCCGAGGTGGATGCCGCGCAGCCGAGAAGAACCGCGAGACAAAAGAGAAGTTTTAATGCAATTTTGGTCATGAATGTGGTATTTGAATTGGTTTGTCATGTCACTCGCAAATATAATAATATTGCTTATCACTATTGGTCATTTAACACATTTTTCACGCACGGTTTTTTAGTATATTTGCAGCACATTGAAATCACAATTATAACGACATAGACAATGACACTGAAATCAATCACACGATGCGCTATCGGCATGGCAGCACTGCTTGCCGTAATGGTCGCCTGCGGCCCGCGATATGACGTGCCCCAGAAAGTGGAGTGGCAGGAGATAACTGATGCTTCGCTTGAGGATGGGATGGTGACGCTGCGCCCCGGAAGCGAATTGCTGTCGGCCGACAGCTACACGGATTTTATCCTGACCGGCCAGGCTTATACTGAGGCTGACGCTGAGGCATCGCTGTGGTTTCACGTGGGTGACAACACGGGATATGAGGTGCTGTTGCATAACGGCCCGATGGACGGGCGCCGCATGACGGGCTCGCTGGCGACTGTGCGCAATCTCTACAAGTCGATGGCCACGGACACGACATGGTTTGACTTTGAGATCGCAGTGCGCTCCCGCAATATCGCCATTGCGATAAACGGCATCGATGTGGTGTGCTACACCGAGCCGGAGCAACCTTACCGCACCGAGGAAAACAAAGGGCGCATTCTCTCGTCGGGGCGTTTCGCCCTGCGTGGCGACAAGGGGACGGTGATGCTGCGCGATCTCACAGTGACTCCGCTCAAGCCGGGCACTGTCAATCCGGCCGACACACTCCCTGCGATTGACGAGACGACCGATCAGGTAATCAGGCTGCAGCAGCGCAATTTCCCGGTCATCGACTATCATGTACACCTCAAGGGTGGACTGACGAAGGAGATGGCTCACGCAATGTCGATGAACTACGGCATCAACTACGGCGTGGCTCCCAATGTGGGTGAAGGTGGCGTAGGACGTATGCTCGCCGATGACGCCGAGGCAATCGAATATTTCAACGAGGTGTCGACGCTGCCTTTCCTGATGGGGGCACAGGGCGAGGGACGCCGCTGGATAGTGCAATTCTCACCCGAGGTACTTGACCAATTTGACTATCTCTTCACCGATGCAATGACAGTGGTTGACCGCGGCAGGATCTCACGCATCTACCGGCCGGAGGAGGTGTACTGGGACGAGCGCAACAAGCAGCAGTACATGGACATGATCGTGGACCAGACGGTGAAAATCCTCACCAACGAGCCTGCCGACATCTATGCCAATGCAACCTATATCCCGGAAGACTCGATGAACGACGATTGCGCGATATACTGGACCGATGAGCGTGTGGACAAGGTGCTTGACGTGCTTGAGAAGTATGGCATCGCGCTGGAAATCTCACCGCGCTACAAAATCCCTTCGATCGACGTCATACGCAAAGCCAAGGAACGCGGGTTGAAATTCACTTTCGGTACTAATAACGTTGACGCAGATTTCGGGCGCTGCGAGTATGCGATTCAGGCGGTAGAGGAATGCGGGCTTACTCCCGAGGACATATGGTTCCCGTCGATGGGCACGCGCAAGGGTCGCAAGGCGGTTGATTACAATCATTTCGGAGAGAAGAAA
>CAYSKE010000058.1:3037-10796 GCA_964431465.1 uncultured Muribaculaceae bacterium
TCAGGGAGGCGCGATGGCGTCTCCCTGATCTGGTATTTTTGCGGATGTAAGCGGGGTTATTTCAGGCGGAACATGTAGCCGAGGGTAAGGGAGAGGTTCATGCAACGGGAGCCGTGGAAGGTGTCGGCGCGCGACGATGGGAAGACGTTGCCTATCCCGAAATAATAACGAACCTCAAGCTGAATGCTATGACGACGGTTAAGAGCATATTCGCCGCCAAAACCAGCCGTGATGCCATAGTCAAATTTATTGGCGACTCCAAGTGTGAGCTGATCGGTGTGACGTGATTTCGGGTAACCCTCAACCGATGCCACATTGTGGTAATCGAAATTGGATGAGGTGCTCTCGCCAAGCATATAGGAGACCACGGGGCCGAGGTTGGCGATGAATTTCATCTTGCGTCCACCAAAAAAGATATGGGTCATCAGAGGCACCGACAGGTAGGTGAACTTACGGGAATACTTGAACGGTAGCTCCTCGTAGTTCTCAGCCCATCCGCGCTGCGTGAGGTTAATCTCAGCCCTCAGCCCCACATGACGCTCCTCGGCATAGGTGAAGGCCGCTCCCATCGTGACTCCGGGATTAAACGACTGCTTGACTCCGGGTGAAAAAGCCATCATCGACATGGTGGCACCACCGTGGGCTCCCACCGATATGTGGGATTTGTAGTGCTCGGCCATAGCGGGGATGCAGGCGACCGCCACGGCAAACAAAATGGCTAACAGACGTGAGCGCATATCTCTGAGGTTATTTCTTAACGGGTGTGGCCGGTTTGTTGGGAACGGTGACAATCTCATGCTGTGTGCGTCCTCCCTCACCAAATGTGATGAAGTAGAGGGCGTGGTTGGTCCACCCTTTGTCGCCCGGCTCAAGCTGAGGGCGGAAGGAGCTTTGCAGACCGTCGTAGATGATATCCTCGCCATCGGGATCGGGCACGATAAGCGCTCCGCCGTTTTCGCGGAGAGAGTTGATGGTGTACATTGCCACATCGAATCCAAGCAACGCCTGATTGGGGATGGCGTCGGTCATGTCCTCGCCAAACCAGCGGGCATAGTCGGTGGCGACATGGCGCGCGAGATAGTCGCCGGTGGGGCTGTAGAAACGGGAGTAGATGGTGGCGTTGAGTTCGCCGAGCTGATCGGCAAACTCACCGCGGAATGTGATCCACTCAGGGTAGCCGAAGATGGCTACCTGACCTCCCTGGGAAAGCGACTGGTTGCGGAAGTCGCGCAGCGCGGGTGAGAATTTGGCAAACTCGTTGCGGGAGGAGGACATGGGGATAAAGACGGTGGTTGTGTCGGCACGGAGATCCTGAAGCTCCTCGGAGGTGAGCACGCTGTGGAAAGCTATCACCTTATACTCTTTGCCGGCCTTATCAAGGGTAGCCTTGAGCTGCTCGGTGAAGGGTGCCTTGTCGGCAGTGCCGTCGACGCGTCCGACGAACACAGGCACGCAATCCTTGAACTGCTCCATGAAGCGGTCGATCGCTCCGTCGTACATCTCGTTGTGGGGGATATTGGCCTGCAGGAGCCGCGGAACGGTGGTCTGCTGCGCGTCCTTGACGGCAAACGGGTTTATGATCCATGCGCTGTCGGACTGCGCTTTTGCGGCAACGCTCCTGATGCCCCATGAGGTCTCAGGGCCGATAAAGAGATTGAATTTCTCCATCTCGGGACGGCGCGACAGCACGCTCTCAAATGCAGTGGAATCGGATGAATCGTAAAGGGTGATTTCCACCGACTGCCCCGAGCGGCTCATGTTGTCGGCTCCGAGAAGGAAACCACGATAGAACTCTGTGTAGAGGCGTCCGGCACGCGAGGGCTCGGCTTTTTCTATCTCAAGGGGGAGCATGACGGCGATGCGGAGGGTATCGGATGGAATGACCTCTCTCTCGCCCACAAGCAGATCATCGCCGCCGGCAATATCGTCGCCGGAAGCGTCAGCGTCATCCTCGTCGTCGGCGGTGTCGTCATCGTCGTCGGCTACATCCTCATCATCATCGTCGTCATCACCAGTGTCACCGGCTTTCACCTCGATCTCGATCTCCTCAGTCTCATGCGAGGGAATGACAATGACAGTACCCGCTTTATATGACTTGGGATCAATGCCGGGATTGGCGGCGATCAGCTCATCGACACTTATATTGTTGGCATAGGCAATGCCGTAGAGCGACTGCCCTTTCTGTATCTTGTAGAGTGTGCCCTCGGTCTGCAGCGTGGAGGGCACGGGCTCGCTCTTCTCTCTCACCGGTGCGGTCGGCTCGGGCTGAGTGACAGGGGTATTGTCGCTGGCAGCGGCAGGGGCGGGAGCCGGAGCATCGGCACCTGAAAAAGTATCGACAGGGAAATAGAGCGTGGCGTAGGCTTTAAGGCCGTCGACCGCCGCGGGATTGTATTTTTCAATATCACTGCGCGACACTCCCAGCGAACGCGTGAGCGAGAAGAAAGTGTCCTTGGGCTTGACCTGATAATAGTAGTAGAGACGCCCGTTTATCTCCTTGGTGGGAAGATCCCTGACGTCGGCGCTGACACCAAACGAAGCGGCGAGCAGCATGACAACAGTCAATGTCAGCCTGAAAAATCGGCTCAGTGATGTTGATTTCATATTCAGTTGTGTCGTGGTCATTTTTGTGGGAGAGAATCGCGACTGAAGCATCAGTCTAAATCACTTCAAGGAACAAAAATAATTCAAAAATTCAAGAAACTCTTAACTTTGTAGGAAAGAAGTGATTTTAAGTTATCACAAAATGAAAGTTGAGATAAAAGTCGACCGCCTGAAAGTGTTTGCCCGTCATGGGGTTTTGCCTCAGGAACGGGTTGTGGGCAATGATTTTGAAGTGACGGTGACTGCCTGCGTGGATATGCCGGAAGAGGTGCTTGCCTCGGATGATCTTGCGGGGACGGTGAGCTACGCCGGAATCGTGGATGTGGTGAAGCGCGAAATGGCCGAACCGTCACAGCTTATCGAGCATGTGGCGTGGCGGATAGGGCGCGCAGTGATGCGTGATCACGATGCCGTGGAGAGCTGCCGGGTCACGGTGGCCAAGCTACTGCCGCCGATCCCGTCGGTGGAGATGAAATCGGCCTCGGTCACCCTCGCTTTTCACTGAGAGGAAAGCGCTTCATATCAAAAGTTGTTTTATCTTTGTATCATCATTCATCCACTTCGATCGATCTACTCACCCACATGGATAAACAGCTCGCACTTGACCGCCGCTACCTGCGCATGTCGCGCATCTGGGCCGAGAACTCCTATTGCCAGCGACGCAAGGTCGGCGCGATACTCGTAAAAGACGGAATGATAATCTCCGACGGGTTCAATGGCACACCCGCCGGATTTGAAAACGTGTGTGAGGACGAAGATGGCGTGACGAAGCCCTGCGTGCTTCACGCCGAGGCAAACGCGATCACCAAAGTCGCCCGCAGCAACAATTCCAGTCAGGGCGCGACGCTCTACGTCACCGCATCGCCCTGCATGGAGTGCTCGAAACTCATCATACAGTCAGGCATAAAGCGCGTTGTCTACAATGAGGAGTACAGGATCGCCGACGGGCTTGAACTGCTGCGGCGCGCCGGAGTGGAGGTGGTGCATATAACCGAACTTGAAAACGCATCCGACCGGGAGGCTGTTGAAAATGAATAAAAAATTTGCGGATACCCGCGTGTGGGTTCCCTTGATTGTGGCTGTGGCTCTTGTGGCAGGAATCCTGCTCGGGCATTTCATACACAGCAGTGCGGGGGCGTCGAAGACCGAGCGCAAGCTCTCGACAATCCTGCGGATGGTGAAAAGCGACTATGTGGACGAGGTGAATGTGGATTCGCTTCTGGAATCGGTGCTCCCCAACCTCATGGAGGGTCTTGACCCACATTCGGCCTACATACCCGCCGAGAATCTCACAGCGTTCAACGAGGGTCTTGACGGCACTCTGAGCGGCGTGGGGGTGACTATCACCCTGAGCAACGACACTGCCACGATCATCGAGGTGGTGAGCGGGGGGCCGGCACAAAAGGCGGGTCTGGCACCGGGCGACCGCATCGTGACAGTGAACGGAGAGACGGTGGCGGGGCGCGATATGTCGCTCGAAGCCATAAGCGGACTGCTGCGCGGCGAGACGGGAACGCACGTGGAAGTGGGGATACGCCGCGCCTCATCGTCGCGCCTGCTTGAGTTTGACCTTGAGCGCGGCGAGGTGCCCCTCAACTCGATCAGCGCGTCGTATATGCTCGACGATGATATAGGCTACATCAGGGTGAGCCAGTTCAGCCGCTCGACCTACGATGAATTTCTCAACGCCCTGAGCGATCTGATGGCCGAGGGGGCGAAGTCATACGTGATAGACCTTCGCGGCAATCTCGGCGGCTACATGGAGATAGCCGTGTTTATGGCCAACGAGTTTCTGCCGGCGGGGTCGCCCATCACGTTCATGCGCACCCGCGACGGCAAGGATGACCGCATCTACATGAGCGACACGACCGGGTCGTTTCACGACGCTGGAATCGTGGTGCTTCTCGACGAGTATTCGGCAAGCTCGTCGGAGGTGTTTGCGGGAGCGATACAGGACAATGACCGCGGCCTGATCATCGGGCGCCGCTCGTTTGGCAAGGGACTCATACAGCGTCAGGCCCTGCTCCCCGACAGCAGCGCGCTGCAGATGACCATCGGTCGCTACTACACCCCTTCGGGACGCTGCATCCAGAAGGATTACTCCAATCAGGCGCGCTACCGCAACGACCTCTATGAGCGCTACAGCCACGGTGAGGCATTCAGCGCCGACTCGATCCATCAGGACACCACCGAAGTATTCCACACGCTGCACGGACGCACGGTGTATGGCGGCGGAGGCATCATGCCCGACATATTTGTCCCCTCGGACACGGCCGGCGTGACAAGCTACTACATCAACGTGGTAAACAACAATATTTTCCCACGGTTTACATTTGACTACGTTGACACCAACCGCGACAGGCTCTCGGCTGCGTCCAACCTGACCGAGCTCGAGGAGCTGCTGCCGTCGGACGACATGCTGCTGCGGCAATTTGTGAACTACGCCTCCCAGAACGGGATAGCTCCACGGTGGTATTATATCAACATTTCGCGTGACCTCATTGTTAATCAATTAAAGGCTAACATAGCCCGGGATCTGCTGGGTGTGTCGGCCTCCTATGAGATGCTCAACCGCATCGACTCCACGGTGGAGCGTGCGCTGCAAAGCATACTCTCAGGAGAAGCCACCACTCCGGTATCTAATTGATGTAGCATTGATTAACGATGAAAAAAGAAGAAATAAGACGCCGCGTCAAGGCGCAGAAAAGCCTGCTGACAGTGAAGGAGCGGAAAGATGCCGCCGAGAGTGTGTTCAGGCAGCTTGAGCGCACGGCCGCATTCCTGCTCGCCGACAACATACTGCTCTACCACTCTCTGCCCGACGAACTGTCGACACTCGAATTTATCGACCGCTGGCACACACGCAAACATTTTTTCCTGCCGCGCGTCAACGGAATGAATCTCGAGATCCTCCCCTACGACCGCTCGCGTCTCGCACTCGGCTCATTTCACATCGAGGAGCCGCAGGGTGACGAGACTTGCGACATCTCGCAGATCGAACTCATTGTGGTTCCTGCCGTGGGGCTGGACCGCAAGGGTAACCGCGTTGGGCGCGGAAAGGGCTACTACGACCGGCTTCTTGCCGGCGCGAGGGCTGTGACGGTGGGCGTCGGCTACGACTTCCAGCTTATCGAGGACGGCATCGAGACGGAGCCTCACGATGTGGGGGTGGACGTGGTCATCACCCAGTCGGGTGCTATTGTGACGCGCCGCCGCTGAACCGAAATCCCTCTTCGTGTGTTTTAATGACAAAGGGCGGTTTCTGCCCGTTATAATTCATCACACGCTACGAGGGATTTTTATGTACGCACGCAATTACTATAAGGTCGATGACGACCGTAAGATCTGGCGCATGATAGGTGTCGGCGCAGTTGTCGCATTGGTGTGGATCGGTCTGTTTGTGCTGACGGCTTTGCCGGCTCACGCCACCGAACCGAATGATATACCCGCACGTCTGCGCGGCCTTGCCGATGCTAAGGTACACGCTACCGTGGAGGTTTCGCTCCCGATGGCGGCCGATGACCGCGACCAGATCACCTACGATATAGTGGCACTGAGCTGCGCGACCCCCGACACGCTTCTCCCCATAGACTATCTGGTGGAATGGAAACTCCCCGCTGCCTCCGGCACAAGCGAGGGGTTCACCTCATATTTCGACGGAAACCTCTACCGGTTCCGCGACTCGCGTCTGCGCGAATATCATTTTGACGACAATCCCGATCCGTTTGTCAGCGGGCGCAGTGCCGTGCAGCGAAGCACCCAGTTTATGGAAGTGATCCCCTTTTTCCTCGCCGATGAAATCAACAGCGTCATCACTGACCCGACCTACACCTACACATGGAGCGAGAACGTGATGAACGACGGAGCGGCAGCCGCAGTGCTCCGCGCCGACCGCGAGATGGGTGGCGAGGTTGTGGCCGAGCTTACCTATGTGTTTGATCCCGCGACGATGATGCCGCGAAAAATCGTCAGGGAGATGAGCCCGGGCAACATAAGCGAGCAGACAATAACGGTGCGCTACGCCGAACCTTCGGATAGCATCATGTCGCGCACGGTGCCCCGCAGCGAGGATGAGGTGATGGCGCTTTATCCCGATGTGTTTGAGCGTTTCCGCGAGAAAAACTACCGCCTGACCAGCCTTCCCGGTCAGCCCGTGCCAAACATCGCGCTGCAGTCGGCAACCGGCGGACGCTACACGCATCCGCGCGGCGAGAAGTTCGCGGTGCCTACAGTGATCGTCTTTCTTGACGAGACGGTGGCCACTACGCCCGACGCAGTGAAAGCCGTGAGATCAGGCGTGGCGTCGATGCCGTTCACTACCGATATTATATGGATTTTCCTGTCGTCGCGCCTCGACGACGTGACCGGGGCGATACCCGATGGCGTTCAGGCCGGCGAGACACTGCTCACCGGAGGGCGCAACTCCCTGCGCGAGTTCGGCGTGACCGAGACCCCCTCAATCATCTTTGCCAATCCCGCCGGAGTGGTTTCCGATGTCATTGTCGGGTACAACAAAGACCTCGAGTCGGGCGTTATACATAAGGTGGCACTTGCGCAGTGACCTCTCCAGCATGAAGCCTCACGGCATCAGGTGCCCCGACATAACTTAATTGATAAACAAAATACTATGGAAACAATCTACTTTAAGGATCTGGAATGCCACACCTACGGCAGTCTGCCTGCAGTGGGCGAGAAAGCCCCTGAATTCAAGCTCGTGACTCCCACACTGAAAGAAGTGAAGAACTCAGATTACGCAGGCCGCCGCGTGGTACTCAATATTTTCCCGAGTCTCGACACCGAGGTGTGTGCCGCCAGCGTGCGCCGCTTCAACAAGGAAGCCGCCTCGATGCCCGACACCGATGTGCTCTGCGTCTCGATGGATCTTCCGTTTGCCGCCGGACGCTTCTGCACCGCCGAAGGACTCGACAAAGTCACTCCCGCCTCAGCTTTCCGCTCCCCCGAGTTTGTGAAGAACTACGGCGTGGAGATCGTCGACGGCCCGCTTGCCGGCCTGCTTGCACGCTCGGTGGTCGTGATTGACCGCGACGGTAAGGTCATCTACCGCGACCTCGTGGAGAACATCACCGACGAGCCGCGCTATAAGGAGGTGATCGACGTGCTCCGCCACTGATCAGCAACGCATAATTGATTATAT
>CAYSKE010000059.1:0-1333 GCA_964431465.1 uncultured Muribaculaceae bacterium
AAATCTTGGGTGGGGAGAGATTCTTGGGGAGATTTTTGAAAAAAAGTGGAGGGGGGATGAATCTTTTGGGGTGTTGGTGCGTCTTTATTGTGAAGTGACTGATTTTATTGGATTGCTTCTGTAATGTAAACGACGATGATGATGAGGCACGACCAACTGATAAAGATACTTGAAAGGGAGAAGGAGCGGCTTTTTCAATATGCCTGCTACCGACTTCCGAACACGGCTGATGCTGAGGATGCGTTGCAGGATCTCTATATAGCAATGGCGGGTAAGGTAAGGGAGATAGAAATGAAGGACCCCAAACCTTACATATACCGCTCGCTGTCGAATATCTGCACGTCGAAGCTGCGCAGCATGAGGTATCATGAGTCGCTCGAAGGGGTGGTGGATGTGAGTGTGGAAGCGGAGAATTTTGATGAGGAGTTCAAGATAATCAATAAGTTGCTGTCGTGGATTCCGGAGGAGCAGGCTGAGGTGATAAGACTGCATCTTCACAGTGAGATGACTTTTGCTGAAGTGGCCGAGGTGCTTGAACTGCCGGTTGCAACTGTGAAATCACGATTCAGATATGGAATAGGACACATAAGAGATGAGTTTAACAAATTGAAAATATGAGCTATGGAAAGAGATGAGCTTGAAAAAACGGTGGAAATGCTGACCCCTAAGTTTCGCAAAAGCAGTGATTTCAGTTTTGTGAGACGCGAGAAAAGGATGTCGATGCGCCAACTGTGGTGGAGAGCGGGAAGTGTGGCGGCTATGGTGGCTGTTGTGGTCGCTCTGGCTATCAATACGCTTACACCTGCACGGGCTGAGGATGTGGTGCAGAAGTCGCTTGCCAACCTCAATGCCGAAAGCAGCTATAAGGTGGAGTTCTACATAGCGGGGACGTTGAAGGAAAATGAGATACGCCCGGAACCGGGAGGAGACAGGGAAATAACGGGAACACTCTATGTGGTGAATGACAATGGGGTGGAGAAAGACCGGATAGAGATCGAAAGTCCGGATAAAATTACGGAAGTATATGACGGAGAGTGGTATATGCGTTACAAGAACGGAACGCTCGTGAAGAAGGTAAGGTCAAAAACATTGGGGCTATTAGATTTGTTCAGGTTCAATACCCTGAAAGACATGATGAAAGATGTGGATATAGCTTCGAACGGTGACTCAATAACTGTGTCGCACAAAAAGGGGCAAGTGGTGATGCACGGTGTGTTTTCCAGAAGCACTAACAAGCTGACGGAGGCTTACGTGACTATGAACGGTGAAAGAGTGCTTGGGACTAAGTCGATTGAATATGGAACGGATATTCCTGAAGAATATTTTAAGTAAG
>CAYSKE010000059.1:1433-10713 GCA_964431465.1 uncultured Muribaculaceae bacterium
GGCGTGGTGTAATGGTCAATTTCGCAGAATCGGTTGCTTAAAGATGCGTAACTTTGGCTTGCGGAAAAGGAACATTTCACTATCTTTGCAACAAACATAAACAACCCACATTTCAATACCAACTACCCAAATGGATCAGAATAAGCGCACGTGCCTTTATGACAGTCACGTGAAACTGGGAGCTCAGATCAGCCCGTTCGGCGGATTTGACATGCCTATCCAGTATAAAGGAATTGTCGAGGAGCACAATGCTGTGAGAAACGCCTGCGGTATCTTCGATGTGTCGCATATGGGAGAAGTAGCAGTGACAGGCCCTGAGGCAGAAAAGTTTGTCAACTATATCTTCACCAATGATCTGACCGGTGCTCCTTCGGGAAAGTGCTACTATGGCATGATGCTTCATCCGACCGGGGGAACAGTTGATGACCTGATTGTGTATAAGCGCGGCGAGAATGATTTTTTCCTCGTAATCAACGCAGCCAATATCGACAAGGATGTAGAGTGGATCACAAGCCATGCAAAGGATTTTGATGTGACAGTGGATCATCAGAGCGAGCAGTATGGCGAGATCGCAATTCAGGGTCCGACGGCTGAGGATGTTGTGACTGAAGTGCTCGGATTGCCGGTGGCACCGCTTGATTTCTATTGTTTCTCTACATTTAAATACAATGGTGAACAGGTGATTGTGAGCCGCACGGGATATACCGGCGAGGATGGTTTCGAGGTGTATGCAACTCCCGCCACCACCCAGAAGATATGGGATGAGCTGATGGCTTCGGGACGTGTGGAGCCTTGCGGACTTGGCTGCCGCGACACTCTGCGTTTTGAGGTAGGCCTTCCGCTCTACGGCGACGAACTTGCCGATGATATCACTCCTATCGAAGCGGGTCTGGGTATATTCGTAAAACTTGACAAACCTGAGTTTATCGGCAAGGAGGCTGTGGCCGCCCAGAAAGCAGAGGGTGTAAAGCGCAAACTTGTAGGTCTCGAACTTCAGGATCGTGCCATACCGCGTCACGGCTACGAGGTGCTTAACAGCGAGGATGAAGTGATCGGCCACGTGACAACTGGCTATCATGCAATCTCAGTGGACAAGAGCATCGCCATGGCACTCATCGATGCCAAATATGCTGCCCTCGGGACTGAGGTGAAGGTGAAAATCCGCCGCAAGACTTTCCCGGCAGTGGTTGTGAAAAAGAAATTCTATAAGAAGAGCTACAAGCAGTAATTTCCAGCTGACCACTCCCCTCCCGAAAACTCTCTCCAACAACTAAACAATCAAGAAAAAAACAAAATAAACAAGATACAATATTTCGATCATGAGCAAGATCTACTACTCCCCTTCACATGAGTATATCCGCGTAGAGGCTGACGGCACAGGTTTCGTAGGCATCAGCGATTTCGCACAGCACCAGCTTGGCAATGTCGTGTATGTGGACATGCCTGAGGAGGGTGACGAAATCACCGCCGGCGAGGACTTCGGCGCAATCGAGAGCGTAAAGGCAGCCAGCGATCTCATCGCTCCCGTAAGCGGTACTGTAATAGCAGTGAACGAGGCTCTCGAGGAGAATCCGCGTCTGGTAAACGAGGACGCAATGGCCAACTGGATCATCAAGGTTGAGATCGCCGATCCTGAGGAACTCAACAACCTCATGGATGAGGAGGCTTACAAAGCTCTTTGTGAGAACGAACACTAATTTCTCCTGACGGAATAATTCCCGCGCAGACCCCGGCCGCATCAGACCGGGGTGTCGCGGGAATATCCATTATAATCAAACAATCATGTCACACAGATATTTCCCCCACTCAGAGGAGGATATCGCCTCGATGCTCGAGACGTGCGGTGTAAAGACGATGGAAGATCTTTATGCCGATGTGCCTGAGCAGCTTAAATTCAAGGGCACGTACAACGTGCCGTCGGAGATGAGCGAGCATGAGGTGAGAAAGTTCTTCAACGCCCTCGGACGTAAAAACACGACTTTTGAGACGATACTTGCCGGTGCAGGTTTCTATGATCATCAGGCACCCGCCGCTATCGGGTCGCTGATCGCCCGCTCGGAATTCCTGACGGCATATACTCCCTATCAGCCTGAGATCTCGCAAGGTACGCTTCAATACATATTTGAGTACCAGTCGATGATGGCATCGCTGACAGGCATGGAGGTGTCGAATGCGTCGATGTATGACGGCGCTACGGCAACTGCCGAAGCGATGATGATGGCTGTGGCTGCAGGGCGCAAGAAGAACCGCGTGCTTGTATCGGCTACGGTTGCTCCCGCAGTGAAATCAGTGGTAAAGACTTATGCCAAGTATCACGGCATCGCAGTGGATGAAATTCCTGCAACTGCCAACGGCACAACATCGCTCACCGACCTCGAGGAGATGCTCGGCAGCGGCGATGTGGCCGGTGTGATCGTGGCTACTCCCAACTTCTACGGTATTCTCGAGGACTACACCGGTGTGGCTGACATGTGCCACAAGGTGAAATCACTGCTCATCATGCATTGCGTGGCCGGTGATTTAGCCTCGATCAAGAGTCCGGGCGAATGGGGTGCCGATATCGCCGTGGGTGACGCTCAGTCGCTCGGTATTCCTCTGAGCTTCGGTGGCCCGTATCTCGGCTTCCTCTGCTCGAAGAAGTCGCTGATGAGAAAGATGCCGGGTCGCATCGTCGGTGCTACCAAGGACAGCGAGGGACGCCGCACTTTCGTGCTGACTCTGCAAGCGCGCGAACAGCATATACGCCGCGAGAAAGCAACAAGTAACATCTGCTCCAATCAGGGTCTGATGGCTCTGTATGTGACGATTTACATGTCGCTCCTCGGCGTGAAGGGGCTTCAGGAGACGGTGAACGCCGGCACAGCCGCCGCCCACTGGCTCTGCGGGAAGCTCGTGGCAAGCGGTAAGTTTGAGCAGACCTATCCCGAGAGCACATATCTCAACGAGTTCTGCCTGACAGCAAAAGAGGGCACCTGCATCGACAAATTCATGGAGGCTGCCGCAGCAGAGGGAATACTTGCCGGCGTGAAGCTCGATGAGAAGCACCTTCTGATCGCAGTGACCGAGACAGCAGAGAGAGAGAGCCTTGAAAAGCTCGTGGAAATAGCCAATAACCTTTGAACGTAAAAGCAATCATGAACCGCGATTTTTACAGCAACCTCATTTTTGAGGTTTCGCGTCCCGGACGCAAGGGTTATCATCTTCCGAAGAACGGATTTGAGAATGTAGCTCTCCCCTCTCAGCTTATGCGCGAAACGGCGCCGGAGCTTCCGGAGGTGGATGAGCCTTCAGTTGTGCGTCACTACAACAACCTGAGCACAAATAATTTCGGTGTAGACACCGGCTTCTATCCTCTCGGATCGTGCACGATGAAGTACAATCCGAAAATCAATGAGGAAATCGCCTCGCACCCGTCGATCACACATCTGCACCCGATGCAGCCCGCTTCGACAGCACAGGGCGCGCTTGAGCTCTATCACACGCTTCAGACATATCTGGCTGAAATCGGCGGGATGAAGGAGTTTACGCTCAACCCGTTTGCAGGTGCTCACGGTGAGCTGACCGGCCTGATGGTGATAAGAGCCTACCACATGTCGCGCGGCGACAACAAGCGCGTGAAGGTGATCGTGCCTGACAGCGCACATGGAACAAACCCTGCATCGGCAGCAGTGGCCGGCCTTGAGATCGTAGAGGTGAAGAGCCGCGAAGACGGCACTGTGGATGTGGATGATCTGCGTCCGCTTCTCGATGACACGGTAGCCGCCGTGATGATGACCAACCCCAACACGTTAGGTATATTTGAAAAGAATATCCCGGAAATCGCAAGCCTCGTGCATGATGCAGGCGCTCTTCTCTATTACGACGGAGCCAACCTCAACCCGATGCTCGGCATGGCTCGCCCGGGTGACATGGGATTTGACGTGATGCACATCAATCTCCACAAGACATTCTCGACGCCTCACGGCGGCGGTGGTCCCGGTTCGGGTCCTGTGGGTGTGAGAGAGGGTCTCGAGCAGTTCCTGCCGAATCCCCGCGTCGTAAAGAACGAGGACGGAAGCTACTCGCTCACCAGCACTGACACCGCTCTGGGCAGCATATCGGCCACTCTCGGCAATTTCGGCGTTCAGGCACGCGCACTCGCCTACATCCTCTCGCTCGGTCATGAGGGTCTGGCAGAGGCCGGAAAACTTGCCACGCTGAATGCAAACTATGTCAAGGAGAAACTTCGCGACAGCTATCTGCTCCCGATCGACGGCCTGTGCAAGCACGAATTTGTGTTTGACGGACTGAAGGACAAGTCGACCGGTGTAACGACACTCAATGTGGCCAAGCGTCTGCTCGACCGCGGCTATCACGCTCCCACGATCTATTTCCCTCTTCTATTCCACGAGGCTCTGATGATCGAACCGACTGAAACGGAAAGCAAGGATACACTTGACCAGTTTATAGAGGTAATGCATGAGATCGCCCGCGAAGCATCGGAGGATCCGGAGACGGTGAAAACAGCTCCGCATCTCACTCCGGTGACACGCCCGGATGACACGGAGGCCGCTCTGCATCCTATCGTCACATGGTCGGAGCTCAACAGCAAGTCATGACAGAAGCTGATATTATCATCATAGGTGCAGGTCCCGGTGGCATGGATACGGCCGCCGCGGCTTGCGCTATGGGTAAAAACGTTGTCCTTATAGAGAAAGGCGCAATCGGCGGCACGTGCCTGAACCGTGGGTGCATCCCGACAAAGGCACTTGCACGCACCGCCCAAATAGCACTGGACACGAAGGAAGCCGGTGCGTTCGGTATTGAAGTTCCTGAAATGAAGGTGGATTTCCGCCGCGTGATGGAGCGAAAGAACGAAGTGGTAACCGCTTTGCGCGAAGGTGCCGTAATGGCTCTGAAGGGTGTGAAGATCGTGGAGGGAACGGCAGAGTTTACTGCACCTCACACTGTGGCAGCCGCCGGTGAAGAGTTTACCGCTCCAATGATCATAATCGCGACCGGCTCAGCTCCGTCGCGGCTTCCGATACCGGGTGCCGAATATGCGATCGACAGCGATTCGGTGCTTGAGATCACGGAGCTCCCCCATCGCGTGACGATAATCGGCGGAGGGGTGATAGGAATTGAATTTGCTTCTATCCTGAATGCTCTCGGCAGTGAGGTGACGGTGGTGGAATACTGCAAGGAGATCCTGCCTCCGTTTGACAAGGATATAGCCAAGCGGTTGCGCATGGCTCTGAGCAAGCGTGGCGTGAAGATCCTGACTTCGGCTGGTGTCACTGAGATCAAAGCTGATGGCATGGTAGTGTATGAAAGCAAGGGTAAGAGCGGTGAAGTCGCCGGTGACATGGTGATCATGGCAGTCGGGCGCCGGGCAGTCATGCCAGCGGGTCTTGACAAGGCCGGTATCGCTACAGGCAAGCGTGGAATCGAGGTCAATGACCGATATGAGACCAATGTGGAAGGCGTTTATGCGATAGGTGACGTGAATGCCCGCTGCATGCTTGCACATGCCGCGGTAGCACAAGGAAAGAAGGTGCTTGGCGAGGATGTGGACATGAATGTCGTCCCGGCAGCCGTGTTCTCAGTGCCTGAGTGCAGCATGGTGGGTCTGACCGAAGAACAGTGCAAGGAGCTGGGACTGGACTACAAGTCGGTGAAGGTGCCTTTCCGCGGCAACGGTAAAGCAGTGGCTATGGGAGAGGCTGACGGATTGCTCAAACTCCTGACGGAGACCGCAACCGGCAAGATTTTCGGTGTGCACATCTGTGGCCCTCATGCAGCCGATCTGATCACCGAACCCGCTCTTGCGATGGCCAACGGACTGACTACGGAGGCAATCGCGCGCACGATACACGCGCATCCGACACTTGGTGAAGTTTTAGCATCAGTCGTAACAAGGTAACACAAGGTGAATAATTTTACATATTGCACTCCGACGAGATATGTTTTCGGACGGAATGCGGAAGCTGAAACAGGCCGTCTGGCCAAAGAATATCTCGGTGATCCGAAAAAAGTACTCGTTGTGTCGGGTGGCAGTTCGGCCAAGAAAAGCGGGTTGCTTGACCGCGTGATAGAGTCACTTCACTCGGCAGGGATCGGCACGGAGGAGATGGATGGCATAAAGCCTAATCCGACGGATGACCGTGTGTATGAAGGTATCGCACTTTGCCGCGAGCGTGGTGTGGATGCCGTCGTAGGCGTGGGAGGCGGGTCGGTAATCGACACCGCGAAGGCGATCGCTTTAGGAGTGCTGTATGATGGTGATTTCTGGGATTTCTATGCCGGGAAACTTGCACCTGAAAAGGCTCTGCCGATAGGTGTGGTGCTGACAATCCCTGCCGCGGGCAGCGAGGGGTCGGGCAACTCGGTCATCACCAAGCTGGACGGTCTTCACAAGATAAGTCTGCGCAGTGATTTCGCACTGCGTCCGAAATTTGCGGTGATGAACCCGGAGCTGACCTACACGCTTCCTGCCTACCAGACAGCATGCGGCATCGCCGACATGATGGCTCACATAATGGAGCGGTATTTCACCCCGACGAAGAACGTGGAGGTGACGGATGGAATTTCGGAGGGGCTTCTGCGGTCAATCATTGCGGTGGCTCCGCGAGTTTTCGCCAATCCGACGGACTACGACGCGCGCGCAAATATCATGTGGGCCGGAACGATGGCTCATAACGGTATATGCGGTTGCGGACGTGTGGAGGACTGGGTGTCGCACTTCATGGAGCATGAGATCAGCGCAGTGTATGGCGTGGCTCACGGTGCCGGTCTTGCTGTGGTGTTTCCTGCATGGATGACATACATGACTGAGGTAGCTCCCGAGCGTCCGGCGCGGTTTGCCCGCGAGGTTATGGGGGTTCCCGCCACTTTTGACGACAAGAGTGACGCACTGGCCGGAATCGGACGTCTGAAGGCTTTTTACCACTCGATAGGGTTGCCTGTGACACTCGGTGAACTTGGTGTGGAGAATCCTGATTTCGAGTTGCTCGTGAAGAAACTTCATGAGGACAAGGGTGAGATAATCGGTGGCTACCACAAACTCGACTCTGTGGCAACCGAGAGGATCTACAAGCTGATGATGTAGCCTCAGGACGCACCGTCGTGCGGTGTGTGAGAGGGCTCGGAGAGCGCGGAGCACTCGGGGGTGGACGCACGAGCCGTGCGTCCCTACTTTGTGGCGGACGCACCATGGTACGTCCCTACAATGATGGTGTATCCATCATCCACACATACATCGGTTGGGGGAGGTTGTGGGTTTATAAATGACTATTATATTGAGATTATGGCTCTTATACTGAACATAGAGACTTCGTGTGCGACATGCAGTGTCGCCCTATCGTATGACGGGATGATCCTGCATCATCTTGAGGATTTCGAGGGGCGCAACCACGCCGCCATGCTCAGTGACATGATAAAGAGCTGTATGGACTATCTTGAGAACCACGACGGCATGAAACTGGATGCCGTCGCGGTCTCAATCGGTCCGGGCAGTTACACGGGACTTCGCATAGGTTTGTCGGAAGCTAAAGGAATCGCTTACGGCCTTAAAATACCGCTAATAGGGGTGCCTACGCTGGAGTTGATCGCAGCCATGGCGATGTTTGAGGTTGCGGATTTCAATCCTGATACCGACATATTCGCTCCGATGATCGACGCGCGGCGCATGGAGGTGTTTACTGCGGTCTATGATGCTTCGCTCCAGCCTCTGATGGAGCCCGCTCCACTGATACTGACGGACAACGCTTACTCGAAATGGCTTGCTCCCGGCCGAAGAATGCTCTATATGGGTGACGGCGCTCCGAAAGCACGCGAGGTGTTGCGGTCGGTTTCGGCGGTCTATGTGCCGGATATCGTGCCTCTTGCAACGGGGATGACTCCCCTATCGGAGAAACTTATGCGCGATAAGGCTTTTTTGGATCCGGCATATTCAGTGCCGTTGTATCTGAAAGATTTTCAGGCAACAACGCCGCGTAAGAATATATTTAAGTAAGGTGACTGACTGGTGTAAAATGATGCATAAATCACAGTCAATGAAAAAAAACTTGTAGCATTAAATGAGATAATTGGACAGTTTTTTCTAACTTTACAAAAAATTTACTGCGAAGTCACCAAGGATTATAATAATATGTCGGAGCTACAGGAATTGCATAAATCTATATCGGGAGAGCTTAAGGCTTTGAACGACAGGATAGACAGTGCCTTACAGTCTCCGAATGAGCTGCTTAATACGATAATAAGCAATTACCTGTCGGTGAGAGGGAAGCAGGTGCGCCCTATTGTGGTAATGCTTTCGGCCAAGATCGCAAGCGGATATGTGAATGAGAAGGCAGTGGAAGGTGGCGCGGCAGTGGAGTTGCTGCACAATGCGTCGCTAATTCACGATGATGTGGTCGACGACAGCATGGAGCGTCGCGGCCGCCAGACTGTGAATGCCGTATGGGATAACCATATCGCTGTGCTTGTGGGTGATTACTTCACAACTACGGCTTTGAATTGCGCGATCGGCACGGGTGAACTGAAAATCATCGAGTCGATATGCCGTCTCGGCCAGAAGCTGTCGGTGGGTGAACTTGACCAGATTCAGAACGCGCGATGCAACCTTGTGAGCGAAGATGCTTATATGCAGGTGATCGAGCGAAAGACTGCTTCGCTTTTTGTGGCGTGCGCCGAAATCGGCTGCCATGCTGTGGGTGCCTCACAAGAGACACTTGAAAAGCTTTCGGAATTTGCCCTGCTGCTCGGCCTTTGCTTCCAGATAAGGGATGATATTTTTGATTATTTCACTGCCGACGGTGACACTGTGGGGAAACCGACGGGAAATGACCTGCGTGAAGGAAAGGTGACGCTGCCGCTGCTTCATGTGCTGCTGACAAGCGAGCATCCTGATAATGATAAGATGCTTGCTTTGTGTAGCTCTGAACGGTTGGATGAAAGCGAAATAGAGGTGCTTATCACATACGCCAAAGAGAACGGCGGCATAGAGTATGCCCGCGAGAAGATGCATGAGCTTCAGGAAAAGGCGGTGAAGATACTTGACACATTTGAAGAAAGCGATGCAAGGGAACAGATGAGAAAGTTGCTCTCTTATGTCGTAACCCGCAATTATTGATTTCATAATTTAGGTGGTATTGGAGAGCGCGGAGCACTCGGAGCACTCGGAGAGCTCGGAAGGGTGGATGCACGGGGTACATTCATGGAGTGGGGATAGAGTGGGCGACATATAAGTCGCACGCGTTGCGTGCTCAGTGAGGTGGAGTGCCCCTCATGACCGCGCCCT
>CAYSKE010000060.1:0-10666 GCA_964431465.1 uncultured Muribaculaceae bacterium
TTGTCGGCATCTCTGATGGGGTAGATCTTCAGCTCTTTTTTCCCATCTTTCTCCTCCCAATAGTATTGCGTGCCATAGATCTGCTCCTCGCCGCTGTGTACGAGAATGCGATCCTCAAGCATGGCGATCTGCACACTGTTGAGCTCTCCTCTTATCACTCCCTCCTTGAGCATCGGTAGTGCTTCTTTCTGAGTCTCGACGTCGGAGTGTTGTATCACAAGCCATATAGCAGAACAGGCATCGCCCACAAGCTCCTTTCCGGGCCAACCGCGGGTGGCGAGTATATGCTTGATTTCAGTGAGGTTCCGCTCGTCGGTCGCACGCATCTCGGCGAGCAATTCCTGCACTGCTGCTGAGTCGTGCGGCTGTCGGTTGTAGGCGTGCAGGAACCGATGGCGCACATCCTGATCCCGGCGGGCTATCTCTTTAAGCTGCCGACGCAGCGCATGGTCATAGTTGGCCTCGATGCGGGCGCGGCGGCTTGTCATGGTGTCGGCAAAGGCTTTCCATCCCTCGGTCTGCGCCAAAGGTTTAAGCTCACCATCGCTACCGATCGGATCATCTATGTACCAGTCGCGATCCTCATCGACAAGCTGCTGGAGCAATGACATGGCCAGATGGTGTTCGCCGGTCTGTGCGGCCGCACAAGCGGTATTGAACGTCACCCGACTGTCGGGGTGCTTTTTTATTCTCATTGCCTCCTTGAGGTGTTGCAATGCTTTTATGTAGTCAGCCTCCTGCATGCATGAGTCGGCTTTTGACACATGGGAGGCATAACGCTTTTCTCTTTCGCGCTTGATTTCCTGCCCGATCCTGTAGTTTCCGAAAGCGAGCTTGCGGTGACTGACTACGGCATCTGACAATGATTCTATTCGGTTCCGGTCATTGATGTCGTGACGTGAAAAGGTGCCACGTCGAAATCCAAGTTTTTTTGTGCGGCCGGTCTCGGTCTGCAACACTTTGATCTGCACGAGCGGCTGATCTACATAGGTGAAATAATCCACTACAAGTATCTGCTTTCTGCGTCGATTGACAAATGTGTAGGTGAACATCTCGTCGGGGCGTCGTTTCCAGTCCTCGCCGAAGTCCTCGTAGACTCCGATGGTGCATGGGCGTTCGTCGTCGATATTCGATGAGATTGATACCGGTTGTATTCCGCTCCGCTCGGGTCGTGGCCTGACAAACATCAGTGCCATTTCGGGGGCATAAAACAAAACTTCCGCGCTGTCGAGGCGCGTAGTGTGGAGTATCTGAGCCATGAACCTGTCCAGTCCGTTGTAGCGGGCAAGTGAGTCGGCCGACGCGATTATGGGCATATCGACCGGGATAAGGACATTGCCGAACGTCAGGCGGCATGTCGTGTCTTCATTTATTATCTGCCCGAAGTGGCGGCTAAGTTGCCATTGTTCGTCGGCAAAGTGGATTTGGCGCGAACCTGCGCATCCGCACAGTGTGATCAACACCATGAGCATGGCATAAATAAAGATTACGGTGACTGACGTTCTTTTCATTGCTTATTGTTTTTTATGACCGCTGCAATTTATACCGGCTGCGCCGGATTCCGTCTTAATCCATGCTTAGTCAGTCTTAATAATTCTTAGCTGAAAGAGGAAGAATCTGAAATGTTGTGTAATTTTGGTGATATGAAACGTTTGCGCCTCATATCCTGCATCTGCATCACCATCATCGCTGTCACGACGGTGATAATGGCTGTGTGCATCTACGGCGTTTATAAGTCGGTGAAAGCCGATGTGATGCGCACGGTTGCCGAATGCGTGGCGCGGGCTGACATCATGGAGCTTGTGACACGCATGGAGCCTCCTGAAGGACGTGCCGACGAAGCGGCGGTGCGCATCGGCTCCTACATAGCCATGGCACAAAGGGAGAGGGGTGGAGAATCGCATTCCGACACACTGAGGACCTCTTTTGCGGCATTGCTGCGTTTCGGGCTGGATTTTCCGGACGGAAGAGAGAGCACCGATTATCATGCCCTCGACAGCATCTTCCGCAGCGAGCTGGAGCGCAACGGACTGCATCCATCGCAGGCATTTGTGTTGCCACCTGAGCGCCGGCATGGCGTGGATGCCGGTTTCTGGGAGGTGCCTTACCGCGTGATTCCGCGCGATCAGGTGGCGTATGTGGCATATATCAGTCCGCTTGACGGGGATATATTGAGCCGGATGGGTATGATGATTCTTTCAGGCGTGGTTCTTGTTATTGCCGTTGTGGTGATAGTTGGTTATCTGCTCATGACGGTGAAGCGCATGCGCACGCTGGAGCAGATGAAAGATGATTTCACACACAACATGACGCATGAGCTGAAAGCTCCGATTGCCGTAGCGATCTCTGCGACCGACTCAATGCTGCGCTACTATGACCCGACCGATGAGGAGCGCAACCGGCAGATGCTCGGGATTATTTCGGGGCGCCTTGAATATTTGTCGGCGATGATTGAGAAAATACTGTCGGTGAGCATGGAGCGTTTCAGGCGTATGGAACTGCATAAGAGTCCGGTCGAAGTCCGTCGGGCGATCGACTGCATTGTTCGTCAGATACTTCTGAAATCTGATAAGCCGGTGGATATAGAGGTCAATGTTACGCCTGAAGATCTCACGGTGAGTGCCGATCCGGTGCATTTCTCCAACATTCTCACAAATCTGCTCGACAATGCTGTGAAGTATTCGGGTGACACGGTAAAAATTGCTGTCTCCGCGACCCACAACGGGCTCACGGTGAGTGACAACGGAATCGGTATCAGCCAGTCGGATCTACGGCATATATTCGACAAATTTTATCGCGTGACCAGCGGTGACCGCTATGCGGCTCCCGGTTTCGGTATCGGTCTATACTACGTGCGTCAGGTCATCGGTCTGCTGGGGTGGGACATAGAAGTCAAGAGCGTTCCCGGCAAAGGCACTGAATTTACAATAATCTGGCATGAAAAAAGATAAGGTTTTGCTGGTTGAGGATGATTCCACTCTCGTTTTCATTGTGGCTGATGCATTGCGCAGGGAGGGGTTTGAGGTGGTGTGTGCATCGGACGGTGAGGCCGGTCTTGAGGCGGTGGCGGCATCGGTGCCCGATGTCGTGGTTGCCGATGTGATGATGCCTCGTCTCAGCGGCTACGAGATGGTGCGCCGCCTGCGCGCTACCAATCCGGGGCTCCCGGTGCTGTTTCTCACCGCGCGCACTTCGATCGACGATCTCCTTAAAGGCTTTGAGTCGGGTGGCAATGATTATCTGCGCAAACCTTTTCAGCTTGCCGAACTGATTGTGCGCATAAAGGCGCTTCTTAACCGTCAGACGCAACGTGAGCCTGCGACGGCGGTGATACAGCTTGCCGATTGCACGCTTGATATCGTGCGCCAGCGGCTCGCGGTAGGCGCGTCGGTGGTCGACCTGTCGCACATCGAGACAAAGATACTCCAGATACTTTTTGCCAACCCCAACCATGTGGTTGAGGCAGAGAAGATAATGCTGAGCATCTGGCAGAACGACGATTTCGGCAACCATAACCGCATTCACGGCTTCATCCACAAGCTGCGCCGGTATCTCGCGGAATCTCAATCGCTTGATATCATTAATGTCCGCGCCGTGGGCTACAAACTCACTGTCGATTAAGCAGGAGCACTTATTATCGGGATCGATTTTACAATGAGCCGTAAAAATGGTAAATTTGTATATGGAAAATCGGGATCTCAATATCATATCTGAATTATTCACCCGCCGATTCGGCGCTTCTCCTGTGGAGATCAAGCCGATTAAGGGGGCAGGATCATCACGCCGCTACTATCGGCTGACCGGTATTGACGGAAATCATGTGATAGCCACCGTAGGTAACTCCGTGAAAGAAAATGAGGCATTCATCATGCTTGACCGCCATCTTGCGGAGCAGGGCACGCGTGTTCCCGGGCTCTTGGCTGTCGCAGATGACCGCATGGCATATCTGCAGACCGATTTAGGTGATATTTCACTGTTTGATTTTCTTGCCGGTGCCCGAAAGAGCGGGGAGTGGAGTGCCGATGACGTGCGCATGCTCGAAGGGGTGGTGAAAGATCTTGTCGATATGCAGTTTGACGGTATCGGTGAGATTGATTTCGCGAAGTGCTACCCCTTGCCGTCACTTGACCGCAGGGGAGTGATGTGGGATCTCAACTATTTCAAATATTGTTTCCTCAAAGCGGTGTATCCTGAAATAGATGAGCCACGCCTTGAGGGGGAATTTGAGAAGATTGCCGACTCGGTGCTGTCGGCCGACGTGCCCTCGGGATTCATGTATCGCGATTTCCAGTCACGCAATGTGATGGTGAAGGATTCTGCCCCGTGGTATATTGATTTTCAAGGCGGTCGCCGTGGGCCATGTCTCTACGATATAGTCTCTTTCCTTTGGCAGGCACGTGCCGCCTATCCGGCTACGTTGCGCAGCCATCTGCTCGACGTGTATTTCAAGGCCGTGTGCGAGAAGACCGGATTGTCGGAAAAGACATTCCGCAGTCGTGTGCATGATTTCGTCCTGTTCCGTACGCTGCAGGTGCTCGGGGCTTATGGCTTCCGGGGATATTTCGAGCGCAAATCGCACTTCATCAAGAGCATCGACCCGGCGCTTGATAATCTTGAAGCCCTGTTCTCAAGCCATGATTTCCCTCAGCTCCCTTATCTGCGTGAAGTCATGCTCTCGGTGGCAGAGGGGAGAAGAAAAAGGATGGCCGAACAGCGTACGACTTTGAGGGTTAAAGTCCTGAGCTTCTCCTACAAGGTCGGTTATCCTGTCGATGATTCGGGCAACGGTGGAGGATTTGTTTTTGATTGCCGCGCTGTCACAAATCCCGGGCGTTTCGATTGCTACAAACCTCTGACCGGACTTGATAAACCTGTCATTGACTTTATCGAGTCGACCGATGAGATGCAGATTTTTCTTGACAATGCCTTTGCCCTCGTTGCGGCGAGCGTGAAGCGATACCTTGAGCGCGGTTTTACCGATCTGAGTGTGGCGTTCGGCTGCACAGGCGGGCGCCATCGCTCGGTCTATGCCGCGCAGCACATGGCTGAGCGCATCAACCGTGAATTGGGCGTGGAAGTCGAGCTTTGCCATCGCGAACGCAATATCAGCTCAATACTCCCCGCTTTATGAAAGCTATGATCTTTGCGGCCGGACTCGGGTCGCGGCTTGCACCGTTGACCGATGCGTGCCCCAAAGCCCTTTTGCCAGTTGGTGGAGTGCCGATGCTCGAGCGCGCCATTACGCTCCTGCGTGACGCAGCGGGCGTCGATAGGGTAGTGGTGAATATCCACTCCCATGCCGGCATGATCAGGCGTTGGGTAGAGGATAATGCAGCGAGACTTGATGTGGGAATTGCACTCTCCGACGAGAGCGATCGCCTGCTTGACACCGGCGGTGGACTCCTTAAGGCCGCTCCTCTGCTTGAAGACGGCTCACGCAGCCCGATACTGCTCTATAACGCTGATATCGTGACCGACATAGATCTCTCGGCCATGCTTGACGCGCATGTGCGTTCAAATGCCGATGTGACACTCCTGACGGCCGATCGTCCGACCTCACGGAAGTTGCTTTTTGATGCTGACGGCCGCATGTGCGGCTGGATAAATACCTCAACCGGCGAGACAAAGCCGCAACCCCTTGCAGTAAACACCACGCGACTGACGCCCCTTGCATTCGGCGGCATTCATGTAGTAAATTCCGACATATTTCCTTTGCTGCGTGAATATGCGGCAAAGACCGGCGAGGTTTTCTCGATCACCCCTTTCTACATCGACCGATGCGCCACGCAACGCATCATGGCGTGGCACCAACCCACCGACACCCGATGGATTGACGCCGGCAAGCCCGCCACCTACGCCGAAGCCAACCGCCTCTGGCCTTGACCCCCTCCCACCTGCCTTAAATCAACTCTGCATACCACTTTTTTCTTGGTTTCGGAGTTCCCGAACGGGAATATATATAATACTGATAATTATTCTTTTGGCAATTTAAGAATGTTTTGTATTTTTAGGCTTATCGTTTCAATCCAACAATTAAATATATATGAGGGTTCAACAGGTCGCAGCCATTATATCGGCATTGATCCTTGGCATCGGGAGTGTCATGGCTCAGTCAGACAACAAAATGATATCCAAGAAATTGGATGGGGTAGTTGTCGAGGCTGAGAATCAAAAGATAACACCTCAGGTCGCCACCTACTTTCCAACACAAAGCCAAAAGAACGTTGCAAGGAACGCCACCTCTTTATTGGGCATGATGGCTATTCCCCAGTTGAATGTTGATCTTAGCTCCAATCAGGTGACGACACTCGACGGCCAGTCCGTAAGGATTTTTATAAATTACATTGAAGCGTCCTCATACGATCTGGAAGGGTTAAAGACAACGGATGTGAGGCGTGTTGAATATTATACCTATCCGACCGATCCGAGATTTAAGGGAGCAAGCCATGTAGTTAACCTGATAATACACAAATACCTGTATGGTGGATATACCAAACTGACCGCAGAAAAACAATTTGATGTAAACCGCACCAATGGCTTCGTCTATTCAAAAATGAGCTACAAAAAAATGACGTATGATCTATATGCCGGTGACCGATACCTGACTACGCGGCACAATGGGTCGGACATCATGGAGGAATTGCGATTTTCCGATCTTTATGGTAACGGGCCTTCGGTTGTTTCCCGTAGATCATCAACGACAGGATCCAGATTACGTGACAATACGTGTGATCTGGTCTTCAGGGCAACCTATGCCGGCCAAAAAAGCCAGCTTTCCAACAAGATCAGCATGGTCTTGAATAACAAGCCGGTCAATGAGTCAGTCTCTACTGTGACCTACACGCCATCTATATTCCCTTCGGGGTATGCGAGCCAAAGCAATAATACACGGAATCTCACCGCTGCATACAACGGAGATTATTTCTTCAAGATTTCCGACCGGATAAGTCTGCAAACCGACCTCCGCTATACCTACGGTCACAACTCTTCCAATTACGGATATGTTTCCGGAGAAGGATTCTCCATCACAAATGACGCAATGGAGAATTCCAATTCCTTAAGGTTCAATCCCCGTTTGTCCTACTCGAGCGGCAAGCACCGAATGATGACCTATTTTACGGGGGCATGGAATACGAACCGGATAGATTATTCAGGCTCGACTTCATCACGTGAGAGTTATAATGTTCAGGCTTATTTTGCAGGATTGCATTATGATTATGTCATCGCCAAATTACAAACCGGCGCCGATTTGAGCTGGGGTTGGGAATCAAACCGTATAAGCGGCATTAAAAGCACCAACAATTTTCCCGTTCTGGTTGCCTATGCCAACTATATGCCGGCCAGAAAGCACATGCTTTCCCTTTCCTTTAATTATGGCGCGGATGTTCCGGATGCATCCCAAAAGAGCCCCAATATGCTTCAGCAGAATGAGCTGATGTGGGTAACCGGCTCTGCCGACCTGAAAGACTACAGTTTTTTGTCAGGCAATTTGAATTACACATGGCTTCCCAATAATAAGTGGCAGTTTTCCGCTTCCTCGGCCTATAGCCGATTCTCCAACCGTTGTGTGGCCGTTTATACTCCCACCGCCCCCGAAGGAACCATGCTTCGACATTATGTCAACGGCGGCGAGTACTCCGCCGGAATGCTGGCCGTCAACGCCACCGCCCGTTTTCTTGGCAACCGTCTTATAATAAATATTATGCCGCAGATGTGGTTTTATCACACTTCCGGAGTTTACCGTAACAATCTTCATGACCTGAACGGACGCTTTCAGACGTCCTACTATCATAAGAATTTCTTTTTCTCGGGGACCTATACCCTCAAACGCAAGTATCCTGCAACTCAAGCTGAATACCGTGAAAAGGTACCGGAGCAATATCAGCTGCAGATGGGCTGGGGGAATGGACGCTGGAACCTCACCCTTACAGCATCCAACTTTCTACGCAACAGCTGGGAAAGCTCGCGACAGGTTCTTTCTTCGGAGTGGTATGATTTTACCCGCATAAATAACTCCACTCTCAATCATCGGAAATTTGAGTTCTCAGTCCGCTACACCTTCAGCTACGGCAAGAAAGTCGATCAGCGCAACGAGGTAAACAAAGGTGAATCCACCGGCAGTGCCATCCTCAAGTAGTTTTTGTCATGAGACTCTTACGGTTATTCTTATCCATCAGTTTCGTCCTGTTTCACAGTCTTGTGCCGGCTCGTGATTTGACGTATGTGTTCACGAGCAAGGGTGTGTATGAGACCTGTGAGGACATGTGGTTCAAGTGCCTTGTTCTGGACCGTGATAGCCGCCGGTTATCCAACGCCTCACACACGGCCTATATCGAACTTGTCAATCCTGCCGACAGTGTCGTGTGTCAGGAGAAATATCCCGTATCCAACGGTCAGTCCGAGGGTCACATATATATCGGCGACGACTGGATGCCGGGTGAATACCGCCTTTATGCCTACACCCGCAATTCCGTGGGGCAGAATGATACCATCCTCTTTCCCACACGTATTCTTATAGTAAACGACCTGAGTGAGGTTCCCAAACAGCTTGCCGCCCACAAGACCCCGGCGACAGTCACTCCCGAGCGCATTTCTCCCTATGATGGCGGTCTAAGAGCCACAGTCACGCTCGACAGCACCTCCTACGGCACAAGAAGCGCAGTGAATGGTCGGATAAGAGTCACCGACACTGAGGGCAATCCGGTCGAGGCGAAAGTGGTTCTAAGTGTTTACGACTGTCTTTACAGGTACAAGCCTTCGGAGGGTGGATTGTCGACCCGTCTGTATGCCGATGACAACTCCGGTTCCGTGTCAGAGATCCAGCCTTTTTTGTCCGACGGTGTGTCGTCGGGAGTCATGAGGAAGGGCAGGAAGGGTAAGGAGCTTACGGAAAGCCAATGGATCAATGTCTATGATGTCGATGCCGCGGCAGGGAAATTCAATATAGTGGAGACCGATCCCAAGGGTCGGTTTGAAGTGTCTTCCGATGTCGGGATTCATCTCGGTCGTGATCTGATCATGAAGCCTCTGACTCCGGAGAAGAATCATTCTCTTGTATTCGACCGGCCGTTTGAGTCGCTGGCAGAGCTGCGTGGCAAGTCAACGGACTATGTCTTCCCCGTCATTCAACCCTTGAAGACCGATGACGAGGAGGCAGAAGACTACAGTGATCCGGCGGATTATGATTATTCCTCCCGAAAGACCGTTCATCTGGATGAGGTCGTCGCTCAGGCCAAGACCCCCTATTACACCCATAGAGAAAAGCTATACGGTCATCTTGACAGCATCCACACGATGAAATCTGGTGTGTGGGTATGCCACTGTGGATCTCGCACAGGCAATGGCTATATCAATGATTATATACGTGGGTATACTCATCATAATGATGGATATCTTATGCCCAAAGAGAAATTTGCTCCCAAAATCGGTGTTGCTTATGATGCGATCAAATATTCAGGCGGGACTGCTTATGATCATGTGGTCGATTTCCAGATTGTAATCTATGAGGGAGACCGAATGTCACAGGAGGAACTCTTGCAAGAAGCCGGTTTGTTTGCCGACCAGGGTTATGAGCGGCCTTATAGTTTTACAAACTGGAATCCCGATGACTGGTTTGTCGGAATAGATGACAACCGCAACACTCTGCTCTGGTTTCCCCGTGGAGAGACCGATGAGGACGGTACATTGGAATTGCTTTTTTACACCTCCGACTTTACTTCAACATTTATGATAAGAGGATTTGCATTCAGTGAGGACGGGAGGTTCGCCGACATCGGCAACGTTGTCTTTGAAGTAAATTAAAACAATAGAGATTGGATAGATTGGTTGGGTTGATTTTTTATGCATTTTATACACTATAAGTATATAAATCGGGCAATTTTTCAACCGAATATTTGATGCTATAAAAATTATCTGCTATATTTGCAGTTGAAATTTTTACCCAAAACTAAACTATGGATATATTATTAGGGTCAAAAATCAACCATCTCTTATCTTATGGGGTGTACGGAGGGCTGTTTTTCTCTGAATGGCTCAGTAAAATGGGATATTCTGCCCAGCTGGCAAAACGATATAAGGATAGTGGCTGGTTAGAATCACTGGCCAATGGCGTTATGTTCCGACGAAACGAAAAATTGTCGGCTTTAGCTGCGATATATTCTTTCAGCATACAGACGGGAAAGTCGGTCCGCATTGCAGCTCATTCTGCACTTGAACTTCATGGTTTCAGCCATTATATACCAATGGGGAAGCCTAAGCTGATGGTCTCGTTTGATCCCTTGAAGCCTAAAGAATGGATAAAAAGCGATAAGTTTGATATGAATATTGAATCATTCTCGACTGGAATATTCACAAAACCGCTTACACAGAGACTGAAAAAAGACAATCTGGAGCTGATAGTCTCAACTCCCGAACAGGCATTCTTGGAGTGTCTGCATCTTGTTCCATCTCATTATAGCTATATGGATCTTTATTATCTGATGGAACAACTGACATCACTCAACCCTATGGGAGTTCAGCAAGCATTGGAGAATACTTCGAGCCAGAGGGTGAAAAGAATGTTTCTGTATATGGCGGAGAAAGCCAGTCATTATTGGTTTGACATGCTGAATCTCGACACTTTAGGGATAACCGGATCCAAATTACAGCTTGTTGAGAATGGCACATA
>CAYSKE010000061.1:0-1400 GCA_964431465.1 uncultured Muribaculaceae bacterium
GAGAATATCGCCAACGCCAACAAGGCAGCCAATCAGGAGATCGAGGAGATCAACATCTCATCGTATGCATCGCCTGAGGGTGGTATCGACCTGAACACCCGCCTCGCCGAGAGCCGCGAGAAGAACACTACGGCTTACCTGAACAAGGAGCTGAAGAAAAACAATATCTCTTTCGGCGAGCTCACCGCTCAGTTCACTCCCGAGGACTGGGAAGGCTTCCAAAAACTGGTTGCAGCCAGCAACATCCAGGACAAGGACCTGATCCTGAGCGTTCTCTCGATGTATAAGGATCCTGAGCAGCGCGAGCGTGAGATACGTAACCTCTCGTCGGTATTCGACAAGCTGGCCGAGGACATCCTGCCGCAGCTGCGTTACTCGCGCATCACCGCCACAATCAACACCATCGGCAAGAGCGATGAGGAGATCCAGCAGGTGTTTGCTACCAACCCGCGCTCTCTGACCATCGACGAGATCCTCTATTGCGCTACCCTCACCGATGATCCCGCCCAGAAAATCAAGATCTACACTGAGGCCGCCGCTATCTATCCTGACGACTACCGTGCAGTGAATGACCTCGGTATGGTGCAGTGGAACACCGGTGACTTCAAGGCTGCCAAGGCTTCGTTCGCTCAGGCTGCCCGCGTGAACCCCACCGCTCCGGAGCCTCAGATGAACCTCGGTCTCGTATCGCTGACTGAGGGTGATTATGCCGCTGCAACCCAGAAGTTTGGCGCTGCCGCAGGCGTGACCGAGCTTGGCGAGGCTATGGGCACCGCCTATCTGCTTCAGGGTGACAACGCTGCCGCCGTCCGCTCGTTCGGCAACACGAAGAGCAACAACGCCGCTCTCGCACAGATCCTGACCAAGGACTATGCAAAGGCTAAATCGACCCTCGGCGGTATCCTCACTCCGGATGCCACGACCTACTATCTGGCTGCCGTGCTGGGCGCCCGCACCAAGAATGACTCAATGGTGCAGAGCAACCTCCGTCAGGCCGTGAAGCTCGATCCTTCGCTCAAGGCTACCGCCGCCAAGGATCTTGAGTTTGCCAACTACAATCTTTCGTCGATCCTCTGATCAAAAATAGTCACCGGGCTTCTGCAATTTTTCCGGCGCGGGGTGGTTCCTTCATGGAGCCGCCCCGCATTTTTTTTGTGCGGAGTGGTCATTTAACACATTCGGGAGGGTCGGACGGCAGTAAGTTTGCAGTGTCAATAACGACGTTGTAAACTTTTTTAATCGACTATGGAAAACGAAAAGGATGTGGTGGCCGAGGACACCGAAATGACGCAGGAGGTGACTGCGGAAGTGACAGAGAACGAAGTGACCGATGAACCGACGGAGGTGCTGACTCCGGAGATGGTGGAACAGATGGTGAGGGACGCGGAGGAACGCGGGTA
>CAYSKE010000061.1:1500-3488 GCA_964431465.1 uncultured Muribaculaceae bacterium
ATTTAATAACGGATTAATACTATGAATTTCAAGAAGATTGCAAAGGGAGTGCTGATGGTGCTCAAGGTGGTGGCAGTGAAGATGATCGCGGCGTTGCGCAAGCATAACGGGCCGATCACAGTGGCAGGTTTCGGGGCGATGCTCGCCTACTTTCTGCTCGGCGGTGGCGATGACGGCGGGTCGGGTGTGACAATGGCTGTGGTGCTCGCGGGGATGGCGGGTGGCGCCGGTGTTGACGGCGCTCCGGCAACGGTGGGTAACGCCCGCGAAGCGTCGGGCGAGCTGCTCCGCTCCGCCGTTGACCGCCGAGTGGTGAAGATACGCCCGATGGCTACTCCTATCGACCAGATCTCGCGCTGGGGCGGCTGCCGCGTGATCGGAAGCATGAAGGCTGACTACTATTCGGTGGACAACAAGCCGATGACCGACAAGGTGGCGGCTACGTCGGAGGCTGACACGGGAGTGGTGTCGGTGAAGGTGGAGAACCCGGCGCGCTTCTCAATCTCGGACACGGTGCTCGTGCCAAGCGTGAAGGCCTTAGATGCCAAGGGTAAGCCTAACGGAAGCCTCGTGCTCTATGTGGCAGGGACTGACTCGGCAAATATCGCGGTGATGTCGGTGAATCACTATCTGGGCGGAACGCTTGCTGTGCCGTCGCTCACCTCGGGCACCGAGATCGTGAGAATGGGTCGCGCGGCTGCCGAGCTGGATGTGCAAACGGCGCAATATGAGGCTATCCCGACAAAGGATTACAACCTATGCCAAATATTTAAGGCTCAAATTGAGCAAAGTACGCTCCTGAAGCTATCGGACAAGGAGGTGGGATGGACGCTGAGCGACCAAGAGGAGTCGGCAATCGTGGATATGCGCTTAGGGATGGAAAAAAGTTTTCTTTTCGGAAGCCGCATGCGCCTGACCGATCCCTACAAGCAGGAGGAGGTGCTTCTGACAGGTGGCATCTGGAACCAAGCGGGGAAGGAGACGGAATACTCGAGCATGGATCACGAGACTCTGGTGGAGATCACCCGCGAGGCTTTCACCGGCAACGGCGGGTCGTCGAAGAAGATACTTGTGGGAGGAAGCGAGCTGATCGCGGCTCTGAACTCGATGGATCACCAGCATGTGGTGACGGGGCAGAACAACGTGACGCGCTGGGGCTTGGACTTCACTGAGATACGCACAAAGTTCGGAACGCTCTATGTGGTGATGAGCGAGGTGTTTGATCAGTGCGGTCACGGTGGCGACGGTCTGGTGATCGACCCTGAGTATATCACGAAATATGCCCACATACCTTTCAGCACGGAGCGGCTGAACCTGCGCAAGAGCGGCCAGCGCAACACCGACGCAGTGGTGATAACCGAGGCAAGCTGCCTTGTGCTCCGCTATCCCTCGGCTCACATGAGAATCATCAAGAAACAGTAATAATGCTGACAACTTACACAAAAGTCCAGCTCATGGCACAGTGGCGACTGCGCCGTGGGCTGGAGCCCATGAGGGGTGATGTGACGGTGGAGCTTGACGGGGTGGACACGGAGGCTCTCGACGAAGCTGAAATGACTGACTGGTGGCGACACATCGTGAGCACGGCTCCGGCGGAGATGCTCGAGAGTAAGGATGTGAGCATCAGATGCACGACCAAAGAGGCACCGGGTGGCGGAACGGATGTGGAACTGCCTGCAGCCACCGGCAGCCGAAGGGTGACGGAGGTGAGGCTAAGCGGCTGGAAGCGTGAAGGCCGGATGGTGACACCTGAGAGCCGGGAGGCAGAGCTGCAGCGTTGGGAGTACACTCAGGCGGGAGCGGAGCATCCGGTGGCAGTGGTGTTTTCGCCACACCGAATAAGGTGTTTTCCGGCAGGCGAGGATGTGGAATGCCTGCGCGTGATAACCGAGGGTGATGGCGAGAATTTCACAATGGAGAGCGGATTGCTGGCGACAATGGGAGCATGGGAATGATATGGTAACGGCGGACGCACCATGGCGGGGAGA
>CAYSKE010000061.1:3588-10621 GCA_964431465.1 uncultured Muribaculaceae bacterium
TGATGGATAGAGGGGCGGACGCGTGGATGGCGTGCGCTGAGTTGCGGAGCCGCCGCGAACGCTACAAGCGTTTCACCTACGGGCGGCAGTGGGATGACCGGGTGAGGGACCCGGACACGGGGAAGGTGACGACTGAGAGGGAGATACTCTCGCGCGACGGGAGGACTCCACTGACAAACAACATGATACGCCAACTTGTGAAATGCGTGGTGGGGCGGTTCAGGGTTTACAGGCAGAAGTCGGCGACGATGAGCCGGAAATTGGCGCGCCTCCATATCGAAAATGAATTGGATGAACTCGACTGCCGCCTGCTTGAGGATTTCCTGATCTCGGGAGCGGCAATACAGCGGTTGGGGCGTCTGCCGGGTGAGGATTGCAACGGGGCTACGGTGAACAATGTGTCGCTGTCGCGTTTCTTCCTGTCGATGCCACGCGACCCGAGAGGGCGCGACATAAGATTGGCAGGTATGCTTCATGATCTGACTCCTGAGGAGGTGGCGATGGAGTTTGGCCGCGGAAGCCGGCTGAAAATGGAGGAACTGCGGGAGAAGTGCCGCGGGATGATGGCAGGAACCGGTGCAGCAGTAACGGGCGGCGAACAATGTGAACCGGACTTCAATTACTCGGATGAGGATGGAAAGGTGAGAGTAATAGAGGTGTGGGGAGCGGAGCCGACCGATATATTAAGGTGCCACGACCTTGAGACTGGCACATACAGCGAGGGAGTGCCTGAGGAGATGGCGGCGATAGAGCGGGAAAACAGGCAACGCAACAAGGAGGGACGCAAAGAGCTGAGAACGCGCATCGTGACCGAGCGGCGATGGCATGGTGAATGGCTGCTTGGCGACGGGACGGTGCTGAGACGGGAGCTGAAAGGGAGGGGTGAGGAGTGCCCGTTCGTGATAAAGCTCTATCCGCTCGTCGACGGTGAAGTACACTCGCTCGTGGAGGATGTGATCGACCAACAAAAGTATGTGAACCGCCTCGTGAATCTGATAGACCGCATCATGGCAAGTTCGGCGAAGGGGGCGCTGCTGTTTCCGGTGGACTGTCTTGCCGAGGGGATGGAGCTGACGCATGTGGCAAAGGCATGGAGCGCGACTGACGGGATAATCCCCTATAAATTCCGACCGGGCGACGAGCCACCCCGCCAGCTTAACCCGTCGGTTGGTGACATCGGGGCTAAGGATCTGCTGAAACTTGAGATGCAGATGTTCAGGGATGTGTCGGGGGTGAGCGACGTGCTCATGGGACGCGATCCCGGCGGGGGTGCTGGGGCGGAACGCTACACGGCACAAGTGGAGAATGCAACGATAGCGATAAGGGATCTGATGGACACGTTTCTATCATTCCTGCGCCAAAGAGACGGGAGGATAGAGGGGATGGAGAGGTAACAGAAGGGCAGGGAGTTGTTTCGCAGCTCCGCTGCTCTTTTTTAATGACGACCTACACCGGGTTCCCTTCGGTCACCCGGTGCTAAGGTTGTGATGCCCGTTTCACGGGCGGTGCATGCAAAGCACGCTGATAATCAGAAGGACGCACGAACCGTGCGTCCCTACTCTGGGAGGGTGCGGACGCACCATGGTACGTCCGTACTCTGGGGCGGAAGAGGTTATTCGGTGAGGGTGAGGCGGTGGGCGGCGGGGGTGTCGATGTTCCAGAGGAAGCCACGGATGCCGGTGTGACCCATTGCGGCGAGGCGGCGCATGACGGCGCGCACTTTGCTGCGGAGGTTGGCAAGCTGCTCTTCGGTGACTGCGGAGGTGCAGTACTCAACTACGTCGATGTAGCCGTCGGCGCGCCAGACAATGCGGTCGGGACGCCAACGCCTGATGTCGGGGACGTTGCCGGTGAAAATCTCGGGGGCAAGCAGAAGGCGGGTGTAGCCGTCGAACCACCCGGGTGCCTCGGGGGTAAGGTCGACAGCCCTACGGAGTGCATCGAGGAGAGCGTCGGCACTCTGCTGATCAAGGCGGGATTTATGAGCCTGACGACGGAGGACGACGGGAAGGGAGGCAACGCTGCGGACATCGGCCAACACACGCTTTATGAAGCGGTAACGGAGTAACGGATCGGTGAAGTCGTGGATGTAGCGATCAGCGACACGGGTGATTTTGAGGAGACGGTCATTGTCGCGCACCGCATAGTCGGGCATCGTGACCGGTGCCGGAGCCGCAACTGAGGAGGTGCATGAGGTGGGATCACCTATAATAAGTGTGGCCTCGGGGGTGAGCAAGGAGGCAAGAGGAGTTTTAAGAGGTGTGGCGGCAACGGCTGCCTTTATGCCGTTGAGGAGCGCATCGCCGACGGTCTCGGTTTTTGCATCGCCAGTCTGCGCCGTCACAATCAACTCGCGCGTCGGACGGGTGAGGGCTACGTAAAGGAGGTTGATGTTGTCGAGGTACTGCCCACGGATAAATTCACGAAACTCACTGGCAATACCCTCGGGCATCGACTCAAGGTCGGTTTTGTTTTCGAGCGGAATGAATGGCGGAACGAGCTCAGGGTCAATGCCGGGAATGGAACCGACGGGATACCAGCGGTAGGAGGGCTTGAAGGGTGAGGAGGTCTCGGTCATGCGGAAACTGAGGAAGGGAACATGGACGCACGGGAACTCCAGTCCTTTGGCTTTGTGAATGGTAAGGACGTTTATGGCATCGACATCGTCGGGGACTGAAAGGCTCTTGGAAGCACTACCGGTATCCCACCACTCGAGAAATCCGCGCAGATCGTTGCCGTAGTGGGTGGCATAGTCGCTGACGATATCCATGAAGGCGGAAATATAGATGCTGTGCATGCCGGCTTCGGCAGAATCGGCATCGGTGGCAGCATCTTGGGCTACAGCTTCACGTACAATGCGTTCGGCAAGCGTGACGAGTCCGGCGGCAGGTGAATAGAGCAGCCTGTCGTCGGACTCGGCGCTATAAGGCAACTCCTGAGCGAGCCGCGGCGAACACTCCCCGACTGCCTTGCCAAGCGCGTCGGAGGGGTCATCGGCCGAGCTAAAAAGATGGAGATGGAAACGGCTGACAAAGCGGGTGATGTCGCGATGGGTGACGGCGCGGCGGGGGGTGGCATCACTTTGGTCGGGAGGGAGCGGGTCGGGCATGAGCAACATGCGCATACGCGCCACTATCATCTTGACCAGCGGGGACTCCTTCACCAGAATGGCATCGGAGGACATGACCTGAACGCGCGGCAATCCCTCCCAGAGGGGGGTGTCCATGGCTCCGAGAAGATGCTTCACCACATCCTCACCCTCGGAACGCTTGCGCACGAGCACGGCAATATCCTTGGGGCGGTATCCGGCGCGAAGCTGACGGACAACGCCCTGAAGCATGCGGGAAAGCCCCATCTGCTTAAACTCGACGGACTCATCACCATCATCGGAAGAGGGGGCGGCTTTATCGGAAGGGAAGAATGCAATATCAATGTAACCGGGGAGGCTCCCGGTGGCAGGGGGAAGCTCCTGAACGGCACCGGCGTAGACCGACACATCGGAGCCCGCAGGGGTGAGGTCGTAGACGGTGGGGATGGCGTCGAAAAGGGCGTTGTTGAAGCGGACTATGCTGTGGGCGGAACGGTAGTTGACGTTTTCGCCGGGGCCGCTTCCACGATCGTCGACGGGATAATGCCGCTCGCTGACCTGCTGAGCCACAATGTGGTTGAGCAAGCGGTAATCGGTGTTGCGGAAGCCGTAGATGCTCTGCTTGCCGTCGCCGATAATGAGGTTGCCGTAGCCATTGCTGAGACTCTCGAGAATAAGGGGGCGGAGAATGCGCCACTGCATGGCTGATGTGTCCTGAAACTCATCGAGGAGAAAGTGGCGCAGACGCAAGCCGAGACGCTCATAGATGAAGGGGGCTTCCTCCTCGGTGGAGATGATGCGGGAAAGGAAGTCGTTGGTGTTGCTCTGAAGCACCATGTTTTCCTCGCGGCAGAATTTTTCAAGGTGGCGGCGCATCTCGCCGAAAAGTCCGAGAGGATAGAGATGGCGGATGAGGAAGATGAGTGAGCTGAGCTGCTTCTGATCGTCGATATTACGCAGGGAGGCTTCAAGGATGCGGGCAGAGAGCGCGGTGTCGTTCTTATACTTCGCACTGACACACACATCGGCGTTGCCGGCGATGACCTCCTCCATGGTTTTGGAGGTGGTTTTGGCCGCTTCACCGTTAAGCCAGCATTTCACGGCCGAGGCAAGATTGCGGTTGATGACCTTGTCACCGACAGAGTCGACGTAGGTGACAAGGGCGGCGGTGCGGTTTCTGATGTCGGCGCGCAACTGGCCGATGCGCTTGCCGAGAGCGTCGCGCAGCTTGATCACTCTCGTGCCTGAATCGGCATCGAGCCACGCATCGATCCGGGGAGCATGGAGCTTGTAGGTCTCGTTGAAAAGAAGCGAGAGCTGGCGGGTGATACCCGCAAATGTGGATGTGGAGCGGTTGAAAAGATTGAAGGCCTTGCCGTCGGCCATGCGCGACTCCATAAAAGCCAATATCCACTCACGCAGCCGCTCCTTGCGACCAACACTGTCGGCATCGGCCACGTCGGGGAAATAGGGTGAATTGCTGTTGATGACGTCGAGCATATCGCGCACGGCGCTCTCAATGGCTTCTTGCTGATTGAGCTGAATGCGATAGTTGTCGGGGAGATTCAGCTCACGCGCGAAGGTGCGGAGGACGGTCTGGAAAAAGGAGTCGATGGTGGAGACGTTGAACGAGCCGAAGTCAAAGAGCAGCTGCATGAGGGCACGACGGGCAGCCACCGAGATCTGGGCGACCGTGGCTGGGGCGAAAATCGCAAGGAGCCGGCTCATGTAGGGATTGCCGGGAGGACATGATGGCTGCGAGAGAGCGGCAAGCGTCTCGACAATGCGGGTCTTCATCTCGGCGGTGGCCTTGTTGGTGAAAGTCACAGCCAGAATGGCGCGATGGCGCGCGGGTGGAGGCGCGTCGGGAGAATTGAGGCGCCAACGCCCGGTGGCACTCTCGTGCCAGCCGATGAGGAGGGAGATGTAGCGCAACGCAAGAGTGAAAGTCTTTCCCGATCCTGCGGAGGCTTTGTAGATGGTAATCATAAGTTTAGATCACTTCATCGCATCAGTTCCTTACAGAGACGCAGAAGCGCCGTCATGACGGCACGACCCACAACGCGCTCGCGGTCGCCGGGGAAATGGAAGCACCAAGCGTGCGAGCCGGCGGGAGTGAGGACGCATATCCAGACGGTGCCGACGGGTTTGTCGGGTGTGCCGCCGCCGGGGCCGGCTATGCCTGAAGTGGCAATGGCGCAGTCGGCATCACAAAGGCGCGCGACTCCGGCCGCCATCTGCCTCACGACAGGCTCACTGACGGCACCCACGGCTTCTATCGCCTTGGGATCGACACCGAGAACCGAGGTCTTTACGTCGTTGCTATAAGAAACTACTGCACCCTGCATGACCTCGCTGGCTCCGGGCACGGCGGTAATGGCGGCGGAGACAGAGCCGCCGGTGCAGCTCTCGGCTGTGGCGACTTTCAGGCCGCGCGAGGCAAGGAGCTTAATGAGGAGTGCGGCAGGGGTGATGTCGCTGTCGACAAGAAGATTATCGCCGACAAGGGTGATGAGCTCGGCACGGCGGCGATCCATCTCGGCATCGAGCAGGGGGCGGTCGGCATGGCTTCCGTCGAGCCGCAGACGGATGAGTCCGGGCTGAGGGAGGTAGGCGAGATGGAGGAAAGGGGGAAGCGCCTCTTCCCACGCCTCAAGGCGCAGGGCGAGGTCGCTCTCAGTGATGTCGACGGCCTGAATCACGTCGCTGCGCAAAGCCACGTCGGGGGCGTAGCGGCGCAGAAGCATGGGGAAAACTTCGGAGGTGAACATGCCGCGGGTCTCGAAGGGGACACCGGGCATGGCGACAAGCGTCTTGCCAGATTTCTCAAACACCATGATCGGGGCGGTGCCGAGCCGGTTCTGGATGACGCGGCATGAGGTGGGGACGAGTGCCTGATCGGCTGTGAGGGAGTTAAGGCGGATGCCACGTTTCCCCACAACCTCGCGGACGTTGGCTGCAACGGTCTCATCGCGATAGAGCTCGCCGCCGAACACGTCCATGAGCGCCTGCTTGGTGATGTCGTCCTTGGTGGGGCCGAGGCCTCCGGTGGTGAGCACCACATCGGCGCGGTCGAGTGCCTCGGTCACGGCGCAGCGTATGGCGGCATTGTCGTCGGGCACGACTTCGACTTTAAACACTTTCCATCCGGCGGGGCGCATGGTGCGGGCAAGGAAGCCTGAATTGGTGTCGGTGACCTGCCCGATGAGCAGCTCATCGCCTATGACAATGATGGATACGTTCATATCGTGACGCGGGCGTAGGGTACGGCATTGTAGGGGCAGAACTCCCCTTTGAGATATTTGAAATATCCGGCAGTGGCCACCATAGCGGCATTGTCGGTGGTGAAAGCGCGAGGGGGAATGAAGGCTGTGATGCCTTTTTCGGCACAGAAGTCGGCCACGGCTTTGCGCACTCCGGAGTTGGCAGAAACGCCGCCGCCGATAGCGACGGTGGTCACGCCGGTCTCCTTGACGGCGCGGGAGAGCTTGCCCATGAGGATCTCGATGATCGTGCGCTGCAGGCTTGCTGCAAGGTCGGGCATATTCTCCTTGACGAAATCGGGGTTGTGGCGGGTCTCGTCGCGCAAGGTGTAGAGAAACGAGGTCTTGAGGCCGCTGAAGCTGTAGTCGAGGCCGGGGATGCGCGGCTTGGCGAAGTTGAAACGGCAGGGATCGCCCTCGGCAGCGAGGCGGTCGATGTGCGGACCACCGGGATAGGGGAGCCCCATGACTTTGGCGCACTTGTCGAAGGCTTCGCCGGCGGCGTCGTCGATGGTGCGTCCGATCACCTCCATGTCGAAACAGTCGCGCACAAGGATGAGCTGCGAGTTGCCCCCCGAGACGAGCATACAAAGGAAGGGAAACTCAGGGACGGGGTCGGCCTCGTTCTGACGGATAAAGTGAGCCAGCACATGACCGTGGAGGTGGTTGACATCGACGATGG
>CAYSKE010000062.1:0-10614 GCA_964431465.1 uncultured Muribaculaceae bacterium
TTGCGGTGATCGGCATAGGATGTGTCGAAACTCCGGAGGTAGGCGTAGCGTGCCAACAGGAGGATGGCAATGCCTATCCCGAACGCGAGCGACACGGCCTTCAGGATGCTCTGGCGCGGCATCGATGCGATACTGCGCCATGAATAGAGAATGTTGTTGAACATACTTAAAAGTAAGAAAAATATGTAATATACACATAGATGTCACAAATATCGTGCCAAAGAGGGCAATGCGCTGATTTACAGATGAGTGGTGTGGGTGGATTATGACTTGTTGTAAAATAACGGGACAGGTGGTGTCAAAATGTTGGACAGTGCATGAAAATTAAGGGTTTGGAAAGTTGGACGGGTAAATGTATTTTTGCCGTATGAGCAGAGAAAACAGGAAGATACTTATTGTCGATGACAGTGAAGGAGCGGGACGGGCGTTAGATCTGATGCTTGGCCAGGAGGGGCTTGCCACGGTGAGAGTCACAAGCCCGGAGCGCATTCCCGAGATGATGAGGGAGGAGAAGCCGGCGTGTGTGTTTCTGGATATGAACTTCCGCCCGGGGATGATGACGGGGAATGAGGGACTTTACTGGCTGAAACGATTGCGGAAGGATTATCCTGACACGCCTGTGGTGCTTATGACGGCCTACGGGGATATAGATCTGGCCGTAAGAGGGATAAAGGAGGGGGCGACTGATTTTGTCGTGAAACCGATAGAGAGGGAACGGCTTGCCGGAGTAGTGGCGAGTCTGCCCAAGCTGGCGCGGCGTGTGGCGAAAGAGGATTGTGGCGGCCGGAACGGTTTTTTCTATGGTGAGAGTCACGGAATGGCTCTGGTGAGGGATATGGTGAAGCGTGTGGCTCCTACGCAGGCTTCAATACTCATCACGGGGGATAACGGCACGGGAAAGTCGGCGCTTGCACGTGAGATTCACGCTCTATCGGGTAGGAAGGATGGTAAACTGGTGCATGTGGATATGGGGGCTATAGCCGACAGCTTGTTTGAAAGCGAGCTTTTCGGATATGCCAAAGGCGCTTTCACCGGGGCAGTGTCGGGTAAGGCCGGGCTAATCGAAGAGGCTGACGGCGGCACTCTTTTTCTTGATGAGATAGGTAACCTCACGCCACGGCTGCAGTCGAAACTGCTGTGTGTGCTGCAGGAGAGATGTCTTACGCGGCTCGGAGAGACCAAACCGCGCAAGGTGGATATAAGGCTTGTATCGGCTACGTCGGCTGACCCTGAAAGGCTCGTGCTGGAGGGGCAGTTCAGGCGCGATCTTCTCTACCGCATCAATACCATCCATATCGACATACCGCCGCTGTGCCGCCGCGGGAGGGATGTGGTGGAACTTGCGCAGAAGTTTCTGAACAAATACTGTGACATATACAGGGGAGGTGAAAGGCTCTGTCTGGCGGACGATGCGAGAAACGAAATACTCTCGTATGGCTGGCCGGGAAATGTGAGGGAGCTGGAGCATGTGATGGAGAAGGCGGTGATATTGACCGACGGCGAGATGGTGAGAGCCGATGCGCTCGGGCTGAAACATCAGGCGATGGATCAGCCGGATGGTCAGGGATCGACTATGGCTGAAATGGAGCGCGACATGATAGCCCGGAGAATAGAGGAGAATGACGGAAACATGACTCTTGTCGCCAAGAGTCTAGGGATATCGCGTCAGACTCTCTACAACAAGATAAAGCGTTACGGGTTATGAACGTGGCGGTGATCGTAGCAGCGGGAGCGGTGTGTGTGGCAATGGTGTGCGCATTGCGGCTGATTGTGGTGACACGCAGAACCCGCAAGGGCACCGGGATGCTTATAGAGGCTCTGGAAAACGGTGATCCAACTTATATGCCACGGATCAATGACCGCACGATTACCGGGAATCTTGAGGCAATAAGAAAGATGCTTGAGTCGCTAAGGGCAGAGAGTGCCAAGCGTGATGTGTTTCTAAAAACCGTGGTGGAACGCTCGGCGACGGGGATAGTGGTGTTCAGGTGCCGTGACGGACGTGCGGTGCTGAGCAACCGGGCGGCTTTGGGGCTGCTGGGCCGGACGGTGGTGACGTCGGTGAAGCAATTTGCAGGGACACGTCTCGGGCGGCTTCTTGAACGGAAGGAGACGATAACGGGGAGCGAGGTGATGAAGATAGAGAACGGGATTGCCGTGGTGGGAGTGAGTGAACTTGAATCGGGGGGAGAAACTTATATTATGCTCACGCTCGATGACGCTACTTCGGCTGTGGCTGACCGTGACATGGAGTCATGGATGCGCTTCTCGCAGGTAGTGGTGCATGAGCTCAACAATGCACTGATGCCTATAATGTCGCTTGCAGGGAATGTGCTTGACTCACCGGAAGGAACGACGATGTCGGATGGCGTGCGCCAACAGCTGAGGGCTATCGTGAGCGCGTCGGAGTATCTGCGCAATTTTGTCAATTCCTACCGGCATCTGGCGCATCTGCCCGATCCTTCGCCACGACCGTTTCTGCTACGTGATTTTCTGGAGCGGTGTGTGAATCTGGCCTATTGCATGACTGACACAAAGGGAGAAGCGTTGCCTGAAATCAATATCGACATGAATGGTAATGAGGATGTGATGGTCTACAGTGACGAGGGGATGCTGAGCCAGTCGATAGTGAATCTGCTTAAAAATGCGGTTGAAAATACACGGCAACTGCCGGAAAAGGGGGTGGTGACGATAAAGGGGAGACTTCAGGCCGATGAGTCGGTGACGATAGAAATATCGGATAACGGCCCGGAGATAGCGGAGGAGGTTTCGGATAAGATTTTTATACCGTTTTTCACGACAAAGCCGGGAGGAAGCGGAATAGGATTGGCTTTGTCAAGACAGCTGCTGCGGCGCAATGGCGGGGCAAGCGTTGAGCTGATGAAACGAAGCCCGCATCCGATGTTCAGGATCGTTATTCCTTGAGGGAGCGGAGGAGGTTGGTGGCGAGGATGCCGGCGACTTCTGAGAAAGCGGGGGCAGTCCCGGTCTCTACGGCGATCGAGGTGACTCCTTTGGTGATGAAGCCGCAGGGGTTGATGAGGCGGAACCAGTCGAGATCGGTAGTGACGTTGAGTGCAAGGCCGTGCATGGTGACTCCGTGGGAAACCTTGACTCCTATGGCGCAAATCTTGCGTTCGGCGGGTGTGTCGATGCCGCACCACACACCGGTAGCATCCTCGACACGACCGGAGTCAATGCCGAAAGCGGCGCAGGTGTCGATGACTGCCTGCTCGAGCCTATTGACGTAGGATTTCACGCCGAAATGACGGTCGCGCAGGCGCAGGATAGGGTAGGCGACAAGCTGGCCGGGGCCGTGGAATGTGATGTCGCCGCCACGCTCGACGCGCAGGATCTCAGCTCCACGCTCCCTGAGCATTTCTTCGGAGACAAGCATGTTGGCGGCGTTTCCATGAAATCCGAGCGTGAACACCGGGGCATGCTCGACAAGAAGGATGGTTTCGGGAGCCTCGCCACGGTCGACCTGCTCCAACAGACGGTGCTGCATATCCCACCCCTCGCGGTAGGGGAGAAGCCCGGGAATGAGTCGGATGTCAATGGACGTGTCGCTCGGCATGATAGCTGCTTCGTACGAACGGTGAACTCTCGATGTGTCGGAATCCTTTTTCAATACCTATAAGGCGATATTGCTCGAAGGTTTCGGGGGTGATGTAGGCTTTCACGGGATAGTGGGCGCGCGATGGTTGGAGATACTGGCCGATGGTCATGACCTCGCATCCGACGGCAATGAGATCGTCCATCGTTGCGGTGATTTCATCGGGTGTCTCGCCAAGACCGAGCATGATGCCTGACTTGGTGCGTATGCCGCTTCGGGCTATATGCTGCAGCACGGAGAGGGAGCGGTCGTAGGTGGCGGAGCAACGCACGTCGGGTGTGAGGCGGCGGACGGTCTCAAGATTATGTGAGATGACGTCGGGTCGCTCGGCAATCACGATGTCGATAAGGTCGGTCTTTCCCTGAAAGTCGGGTATGAGAGTCTCAAGTGTTACTCCGGGACAATGCGTGCGGATGGCGCGGATGAGTGCCGCCCAGTGTGCAGCTCCTCCGTCGGGGAGGTCATCGCGGTCGACTGATGTCACAACGGCGTGTTTAAGCCCGAGTTCCTGAATAGAGCGCACGATGTTGTCGATCTCGGCAGGATCGGGCTGTGTGCCGGGACGTCCGGTCTTGACAGCGCAAAACTTGCATGCTCTGGTGCATGTGTCGCCCCCAATCATAAAAGTGGCGGTGCCGGCACACCAGCACTCGCCACGATTGGGACACATCCCGCTTGAGCAGATTGTGTTAAGGTTTCTCTCGGCAAGCATCTGCCGAATTTTTCCCGACTTCACAGCGTCGGGTAGCTTGATGCGCAACCACTCGGGTTTGCGCAGATAGGAGTCGTTTTTTACGGCCATGTGATAGACGTAACGTGGACGGGTCGTGACTGACAGAGTGGGTTGTAGAGAGACCCGCTCACGATGGTAGTCATTCGTCGTTTGGGTTGTTACCCCGGTTCCTGGCTTTGTTTTTTGTTTTAGTGGCAGCCGACGCCATGTCCTTTTCCTCCTTGAGGTCAATTTCATTTTTGTGGCTGTCGATGACTCGATACTGCAGGTAGGCGAGCGACTGATCGGGCATGATCTTGAAGCATCTGCCGAGCTCCATGCGCCACTTGCGATAGAGCGACGAAATCAGTCCCTTTTTGATGTATGCATCGACGAATGGATGCACATACATGATGAAGTTGCGTTGCTGCAGGTCGTTGATCAGGTAATCGAGCTTTTCCTTGAGGGTGTCGGTGAAAAGCAGCGAGGGCTGTATCTCACCTTTGCCGAAGCATGACGGGCAACTCTCGGCAGTGACTATGTCGAGGGCTGGACGCACACGCTGCCTCGTAATCTGCATCAGTCCGAATTTGCTGAGCGGCAGTATGTTGTGGCGTGCCCTGTCGTTGGCCATGACTTCTTTCATGTGGTCGAAGAGCGCCTGACGGTGCTCCTGCTTGGCCATGTCGATGAAGTCGATTACGATGATTCCTCCCATGTCGCGCAATCTGAGCTGCCGGGCGATCTCGTCGGCGGCTCTGAGGTTGACTTCGAGCGCGTTTGATTCCTGATCGCTTGAGGCTTTTGACCTGTTGCCAGAGTTGACGTCGATGACGTGCAGGGCTTCGGTCGACTCGATGATTATGTAAGCTCCGCTTCGGAATGATACCGTTTTTCCGAATGACGACTTGATCTGCCTCGTGATGCCGAATTTGTCGAAAATCGGCTCCGGGGAGTTGTACTCCCTGACAATGTCGCGACTCTCGGGTGCAATGATTGACACGTAGTTGCGTATCTGCTGCGTAATCTCGGGGTCGTTGACGTAGATGTCCTGAAACGATGTCGAGAAGATGTCGCGCAAAGCGGTGACAATGCGGCTCTCCTCTTCGAAGACAAGTGCAGGGGCAGTAACTTTCTGTGCTTTAGCCAGCGCATCTTCCCAACACTTCATGAGGGCTTTCAACTCGGTGTTGAGCTCGGCGACTTTTTTGCCTTCGGCCGATGTGCGCACGATGATGCCAAAATTGCGGGGCTTGATGCTCCCTATGAGCTGGCGAAGACGTGTGCGCTCCTCTCCGGATTTAATTTTCTGTGAGACAGAAATTTTGTCGCTGAAAGGCATCAGGACAAGGTATCGTCCGGTGAGAGAAATTTCGGTTGTAAGTCGCGGTCCCTTTGATGAAATGGGTTCTTTGACGATCTGGACAAGCAACTCCTGTCCGGGTGCGAGGACGTCGGCAATAGCTCCGTGTTTGTCAATTTCAGGCAGGAGCGTTTTTTTCTGGAGCTGTGGAATGTGCTTCTTGTCGGCGAGCAGGTCGCGGACAAACTGGGAGTAGGACGAGAACCTGGGGCCAAGGTCCAAATAATGAAGGAATGCGTCTTTTTCATAGCCGACATTGACGAAGGCGGCATTGAGACCGGGCATGAGTTTCTTGACTTTAGCCAGATAAATGTCGCCGACGGCATAGGCAATCCCGCGTGATTCTTTCTGGAGCGACACGAGTCTTGAATCCTCAAGGAGCGCAACAGAGATTTCGCTTGATTGAACGTCTACGATAAGTTCACTTTTCATTACATAACATTGGCAAAAAGGCGAAGGCCTCTATCTTTGTGAAGACAGGGCCAGCCTACATTTTTGATGAAGCAACATCGTGGCGATAAATATGATCTGCCCGCATCCGGTGGCCTTTGAGCAACCGGAGCGGCCAGTCATCGCCTGAGATGTTCCTTACTTCTTCTTGTGGCGGTTCTTTCTCAGACGCTTTTTGCGCTTATGCGTAGCCATCTTGTGGCCTTTTCTTTTCTTTCCGCTTGGCATTTTAGAGGATTGTTTAGGGATTTATTGAGTGGGGATGTACCGCGATGCAGCTCCAGAGAGTGGAGATAGCGGTAATCTCGTTAAGGGGACGGAATTATTCTCCCTTTACGTTGTTCATGAACACCTTTGCGGGCTTGAAAGCCGGGATCTTGTGCTCAGGAATGATGATTGTGGTGTTCTTGGAGATGTTGCGGGCTGTCTTCTCGGAACGAGTCTTGACGATGAAGCTGCCGAATCCGCGAAGGTAAACGTGTTCGCCGTTAACGAGGCTGTCCTTCACGATTTCCATGAACTTCTCAACGGTAGCGAGAACGCTTGCTTTGTCAACTCCAGTGGTCTTGGAGATTTCGCTGACGATTTCTGCTTTAGTCATGTCTTTTTGAAATATAAATTGAGTGTTTAATAAACTTTCAATGTGACGATTTGGTGTCAACCGTGCGATGCTTCGCAGTTTGACGGGTGCAAATATGGCAATTTTTTTGCAAACAACATATTTTATTCGCAAAAAAAAGTTTGTAAAACCGCAGGAAACGGGTAATTAGGTGTCGGGACTTCAGAAGTCGCTGAAATATTTGGGGCGGATGACCATGCCGATGCGCAGTTCGGACCGGTAGGTCTTGTAGTCGAGTAGTCCTTCGCCGTAGCCGTTGTAGTATTGCAGGAAGAGATATTGGTTGTCGTTGTTGAAAATCTTGTAGCCAAATTCAACGATGGTGTTGAAGCTGGGTTTCCATTTGGCGCGCTTCACAAATGTAAGTGAGCCGATAATGCGGCGGTTGTTGCTGACAAGGTGTGCGCCGGCCTGATAGATGCCGACATACTTGGTGATATCGCGGTTGTTCTCGCCGTCGACGATGGGGATCCAGTATTTTCCATGCACCATGACGTTGCGATCGATGATGATGTTGGCGCCTAATGAAATGCGGTTCCAAGAACGGGATTGGATTGAATCGCGGCCGTTGCTCTCATGCTCGATCTGCAGGATGGCTTTGCCTATGTAGTTGCCTTCGGCAAAGAGCGGTTTGGCGAGGCCAACGCCGGGGTTGAAATTGAGGTCGTGGAACGGCATGGAGTTTTCCATGACGTTCCAGAATGCTTTTTGGGTGTAGAAGAGGTAAAGATAGGTGCCGAAAGGAAGAGTTGACTTCGTGAGTTTCTGAGAAATGGATATCTGAAATTTCACGTTGGAGTTTTCTTTGGTGGGACGCGGGCCGACGGATGTACCGAAGATGAAATAGTTGTCTTTGTAGAGACCAAAATATGGCTGGTCGTCGAATGCCCGACGCAGGCTGTCGATGCTTGCCTTGTCGGAGTCGGTCTGCGTGATTATCTGGGCTGTAGCATTGCCAAATGTGGAGAATAGAATGACCGCAAACAAAAGAGTGCGGATGGCAGATGCGTGTTTTGATAATGAAAAATGCGACAGGTTGAATGCAGCCATGTAAGTGCAGGAAAGATCTTTAATTCTCGTAATGTTGAAACCGGATGCAAAAATAGGGATAATGAAAATAATACACAATTATCGGTGAAATTGAGTTATGGTCACTTGCGCATTATATGTGGTAAAAAATTCGTATCTTTGGCAGAAATCTGTCAAAAAAAAGAAAAAGGAAATCATGCAGCAAAGAATAGCTGTGCTCGGATCGACGGGGTCGATAGGACGGCAGACTCTCGACACGGTGGCATCGTATGCCGACCGGTTCAAAGTGAGTGTGTTGACGGCAGGAAGCAATCTTGAGCTCCTGTCGCAACAGGCTGCGAAGTTCCGGCCGCACCGCGTGGTGGTGGCTACTCCGCAATCGCGCGAGGCATTTGAATCTTTCAGGAGCGAGATGGCTTCTCTCGGCATTGCGGCCTATTGTGGCGACGAGGCTATAGCTGACGCTATGGAAGATGATGACACCGATGTGGTGGTCACTGCCACTGTGGGGTACAGCGGGCTGCTCCCGACTTTGCGTGCCATAAGGGCAGGGAAGACTATCGCTCTGGCCAACAAGGAGACTCTGGTTGTGGCGGGGGAAATAGTGACCCGTGAGAAGGAACGCAACGGGGTGGATATAATACCTGTGGACTCGGAGCATTCGGCTATCTACCAATGTCTTGACGGAGAAGAGCGGGAAGCCGTGGAGAGGCTATGGATCACGGCATCGGGAGGCCCTTTCAGATGCACGGACGCGGCGGTGCTCGCACGGATGAAGGCTTCGGACGCATTGCGTCATCCAAACTGGAGCATGGGCGCCAAGATCACGGTTGACTCGGCAACGATGATCAACAAGTCGTTTGAGATAATCGAGGCACGGTGGCTCTTTGATATACCGGGGGAGAGAATCAAGGCGGTGGTGCATCCGCAGTCGATAGTACACTCGATGGTGGAGTACCGCGACGGCGCACTGAAGGCGCAATTAGGTGTACCTGACATGCATCTGCCTATCAGATACGCTCTGGCGGGAGGAAAGCGAATGGCTCTGCCGGGCGAGGAACGCCGACTGACAGTGAAGGAGATGAGCACGCTGACGTTTGAGGAGCCGGATGAAAGCAAATTCCCGGGAATCAAGCTTGGGCACTACGCGCTCCAACAGGGTGGCAACACGGCATGTGTGATCAATGCCGCCAACGAGATAGCGGTGGATGCTTTCCTGCATGACCGCATAGGTTTTACCGACATAGTGAGGGTGATAGAGGAAACTCTTGAGCGCGCCGACAGGGTGGAATCGCCTGAGCTGGAGGATTACATCGCATCAAACGAACAGGCCCGCAGGATCGCTGCCGAGCGCCTGTAACTACTTAAAAACAAAAACAGGATAATCAAAAATACGTGGAAACGACACTAATAAAGGCACTGCAACTGATAGCGGCTCTGAGCCTGCTTGTGATCGTGCATGAGTTCGGTCACTATATGTTCGCCCGCATCTTCGGGATGCGTGTGAGCCGCTTCTATCTTTTTTTCAATTACAAATTCTCATTGCTGAAGTATATACCGAGAGAGGGTAAACTGCTGCTGCTCTCGACGAGCGATGACAAGGCTGCCATCACCCTGAAGGTGGGGAAACCTCACCCGGAGAGTGAGGACAATGGAAAGGCATCGTGGCGCGACACGATTTACGGGATAGGGTGGATACCGCTTGGCGGTTACTGCCAGATCGCCGGAATGATCGACGAGACTCAGGACAAGGCTTCGCTCTCGGAGGTGGCCGAACCGTGGGAGTTCAGATCGAAACCGGCTTATCAGCGCCTGATGGTGATGCTCGGAGGCGTGATAATGAATTTTGTGCTCGCGGTTGTGATTTATGCCGGAATCGCTTTCTACTGGGGTGAGTCGCATATCAATTTCCGCGATGTGACGGAGGGATTTGATTTTGTGCCTGCGGCACAGCAGGCCGGTTTCCGCAACGGGGATATCCCGGTGGAGGCTGACGGCAAGGATATCGGCTCGTCGTTTGCGATCCTCGATGTCGTGGAGGCAAAAGAGGTGAAGGTGCTCAGAAACGGCAAGGATACAGTGAGCATAACGCTTCCGGAGGACTTTATCTTCAATGTGAGTGACGCCGGCGGGTTCATGGCCATGCGCGTGCCGGTGATCGTGAAGAGTCTCGCTGCAGGTGATCCTGCAATAAAGGCGGGTGTGCAGGAAGGTGACCGCTTCATGACAGTGAACGGGGTGAGCACTCCATCGTACACGGAATTCAGCCGCGAGCTCCTTGAGCGTGCCGGAGAGAGCACGCAGTTCACGGTGGAGCGCAATGGCGAGACAGTAACTCTGGAAGCTACGCCGACTGAGGATGGCAAACTCGGAATCGGACTTAAACTGCCGACTGAGGTGTACCCGGTGCAGTATGTCCGCTACGGACTGCTGGAGTCGATACCGAAGGGGATCGCCAACGGAAGCGAGACGATGGGCAACTATGTGGGTTCGCTGAAATATCTATTTACAAAACGTGGTGCCGAGAGCCTCGGCGGGTTCGGCGCAATAGGATCGATGTTCCCGTCGGCATGGAACTGGCTTTCGTTCTGGGAAACGGTTGCTTTCCTGTCGATAATACTGGCGTTCATGAATGTAATTCCTATTCCGGCACTTGACGGCGGACATGTGATGTTTTTGCTCTGGGAGATGGTGACGCGCAGAAAGCCGTCGGACAAGTTCCTTGAATATGCGCAGATGGCGGGTATGTTCTTCCTGCTGGCCTTGCTGCTCTATGCCAACGGCAATGATCTATATCGTTTCTTCATAAAATGAATGGACTGAAT
>CAYSKE010000063.1:0-9095 GCA_964431465.1 uncultured Muribaculaceae bacterium
TTAATGGAATGTGTAGGATTAAAGCACCGTACAACATTCCGAGAGAACTACTTAATTCCAGCTATAGCAGAAAAAGCCATAGAACTGTCATATCCCGACGTTCCCAATCATCCTAAACAGAAGTATTCTTTAACTGAGAAAGCGAAAGCTTGGAAAAAAGAGAATCACTAAGATCATAATCTTCCTCACGACAAACCATACATTATATATGATAACAAAAATTGAAATAGCTAAATTTAAAAGATGGGATAATAAAACCATAACCTTACACCCTAATGGTGTTACCATAGTAGCAGGCCCTAATAACATTGGGAAATCTACCCTGCTTCAGGCGCTAGCTGTATGGAATTTTTGTCGTGTAGTTGTTGAGCACGAGAAAGGATATGAGTATTTATGTGGTAAGAAGGGCAAAGGTATTGGAGTTGCACTGGACGATTTCTATCCAATGAATATTCCAAACTTCCAATATCTTTGGACTAATCTGACCCAAAAACAACTATATAGTCTAAAGATTGCATGTGAATGGAATATTGATCCGGAGGGAGGGGAACATAGAAGGTTAAAATTCGGTTTAGGATTAGTTCAAGACAGGTTATTCATAAAAGTTGAAGAGTCCAATGTCCAAAATATAAATGAAATCCCCAATATTGCTATCCTTACTCCATTTGCTGGAATAGATGTTAAAGAAGAGGAACATTCTCCGGCTGTCCGTGCCCGTTTGATTGGTAAGGGTTTATCTGGAGCTGTTCTTCGCAATGAAATAAAGGAACTATTTGAACAAAATGTAAAACTGCGCAAAGAGAAGAAACAGCCTGGCAAAAAGGATCTTTCAAAAGCGGCTCTAAGGGAAATTAGAGAAACTGACCCTTTTGAAATTTTGCAAAGTAACTTAATACGCCTGTTCGGGTTGCGATTAAATGTTGAACCCTACCATCCAACTTTTCACTCATATCTCAAAATAACATATAAAAGGGGAGAGATTGTAAATTCACGTTTTAAACCATTTAAGGATTTCGAAGCTCGTGATATTATGAGTCAAGGAAGTGGTTTTCTACAATGGCTCAGTGTATTCACCTATGCACTTAGTCCAAATATAAAGGTCTTACTTCTTGATGAACCAGACTCACATCTTCATTGTACTATGCAGGTAGAATTATTGGATGTTTTACAAGAAATCGCAGAGAAACTTGGAAAGCAAATACTCGTAGCCACGCACTCAACAGAAATAATAAGAACAAGAGACATCCAAGATATACTTCAGGTATCAAAAGATCGTGTTAAATATCTGACAGAAGAGAAACAACGTGTAGGTATGATGGCTAATTTAGGAAGTACCTATTCACCTCGTCTGGACAAACTAAAAAATACTAAATCTTTATTTTTAGTTGAGAACCAGAGCGATGCTGATACATTACGCGTATGGGCAAAGGCTTTGGATATTCGTTGGCCTGAAAAAATCGTTGTATGGCCACGCGCTAATCATCACAAAGAGCGTAAGCACTTACATGACTATTTGGTTGAGGAGCTTCACGGGGTTGGAGGCGGGAAATTGAAAACGTTAAGCTTATCTGATAGGGATACGCGTGAACTTAATAGTGTATCTCAGGATCTTAAAGAACGTGACTACATTGATGAAATAACAGTATCTGCGCATTTTGCTCCACGTTGTTGGAGACGACATGAAATAGAATCTTATATGCTGCATCCCTCCACTATAGCTCGTATGGTTGCAAAAAAACGTCATGTAGATACACCAGAAGGTTTGGCTGAAATTGAGGATGAAGTTAGGAACTATCTAATCAATGAATTTTCATTATGCTTTGACGCTGGATTTACCTCGTCTGCCTATGATGTAAAATTTGATTCAAATTATAATGTTCCAGGCCATGAAACCCTACAAAAGATTGGTAAACATTTTCATACTAACATTAAAGATATCCCAAAAGAGATGCAGACCACCGAAATATTTGAAGATGTAAAAAAGATGCTACAAGAGGTGAATACTTTCTTTTAACCACCCTTTCCCATATTATTTCTGGAGGGATTCCACAGCAGAGAACTTTAAAGGTAATCACAATATTATTACGTGTTAATCGTTATATAATAACAAGACAAGTGAGAGAACTTGTGGGCGACGACAGGAGTGGGTCCGAGGGCTTTGGCGGAGCAGATTGATGAAAAGCGATGCAGGGTGCCGTAGGAGCGAATGTTGGAGTTCCGGAAAGCAACAAAGATAAACAGTTGATTCTTAGGATATAAGAAATGTGGTCTTTCCCAAGTGGGACCACAAATTAGAAATCAAGCAGTTACGACAGCCGTCGCAGCTGCTTTTTCTTTTGCTTTGAACACAATCCCCCCCAACCCAACTCTATTGTGAGTAGATAGTTTTTCCGGTTGGTGGATGTAGTGTAACTAACCTTAGTAGCTTTTAAGGGCTCAATTACCATAGCTATTCCAGTTAACGGTAAGTGACGACCTCTTTTGACAAGGTTACCCTGAAAAACGCTCCGAAAACGGCGCCGACGCACCCGATATTAAGAAAATTATAATTATATTTGCTCAGTTTATCAAATAAGTACCATGATCGAGGTTATAGAAAAATACTTCCCTGACATGACTACGGTGCAAAAGCAGCAGTTTGAGCAACTTGCGGTTTTGTACCCGGAATGGAACGCAAAAATCAATGTCATTTCCCGCAAGGACATTGACAATCTCATGACAAACCATGTGCTGCATTCTCTCTCGGTTGGCAAGTTTCTAAGCCCCGTCGAAGGGACTTCGTTTATCGACATAGGCACTGGCGGCGGCTTCCCCGGCATACCGATGGCGATAATGTATCCCGGCTGCCACTTTCATCTCATCGACCGCATCGGCAAAAAAATAAATGTTGCCTCATCGATAGCCCGGGAGATCGGGCTGACCAACGTGACTTTTCAGCATGGCGATTTGAGCGAATGCCACGAGAAGTTTGACTTCGCCATATCAAGAGCGGTCATGAAACTGCCCGAACTGCTCAAAATCTCGCGCGTCAACATCGCCCGACGAGCTCCGCGCAACGCCTATCCCAACGGACTGATCGTCCTCAAGGGGGGCGATCTCCGCAGCGAGCTCGACGGCCTCCGCACCGACTATCTTGAGGAAGACCTCAGCCTGTGGTTCCACGAGCCCTATTTCGAGACAAAGAAACTCATCTACGTACCCATGTAATCAGGCTTTCAAGCCACAGCAACCACGATGCTAAAACTACAAGCCTTCGAAGTCAATCCGTTCGGCGAGATGACCTATCTTGTCTACGATCCCGTGAGCCGCGAGTGTGCGGTTGTCGATCCGGGCATGGAGAGCGACCGCGAGCAGCAGATGATCGACAGCTGGATAGCCGCCAACGACCTCACAGTGAAATATCTCGTGGCAACCCACCTCCACATCGACCACGTGTGGGGTGTACCCCATATAAAAGAGACCTACGGTGTGAACCTCACCGCCCACCCCGACGACTCGATGCTTGGAGCCATGATCGACGCTCAGGCGCAAATGTTCGGCCAGCGGCGGTCGCCGGGCAACATGAAGCCCGACATCGACGTCACCGACGGCGACACGCTCATGCTTGGCGACAACGTCATCAAGGTGCTCCACGTGCCGGGACACTCCCCCGGCGGAATCGTCCTTTATGCTCCTGCATCAGGATTTGTGATTGGGGGCGACACCCTCTTCCGTGGAAGCATCGGGCGCACTGACCTGCCCGGCGGAAATCAGGCCGCCTTCCTTGCCGCCTTGCGCTCGCAGCTCATGTCGCTCCCCGACGACACTGTGGTTTACCCCGGTCACGGCCCCGCCACTACCATCGGGCAGGAGCGCCGCAGCAATCCGTGGCTCGGCGCCCGCTGACGACGAAAAAACAAATAAATCATAATAAACCAATTACATCACTTTATGAAACTTAACAGCACTCTGGTGTATGCAGCATCGGCTCTCGCATTGGCCGGTTGCAGCGGAACGCAGAAGGAATTTCAGCTCACGTCGCCCGACGGTGAGATCGTGGTGAACGTCACTGTCGACGACTCCCTCACCTACACCGTCGCTCACAAAGGTCAGACAATCATGGAGCCCTCGCGCATCGCTCTTGAGTTTGCCGGAGCCGACAACATCGGCGAGGGGCTCACGGGAGCAAAAGGCACCGCATCGGTCATCGACCGCACTGTCGACGCACCTTTCTACCGCCAGTCAAGCCTTCAGGAGAAAGCCAACCAGCTCCGCCTGGCGCTCAACGACAGCACCGCAGTCACCTTCCGCGCCTATGACGACGGTGTGGCTTACCGCATCGAGACTGACTTCGCCACTCCCCGCACCGTTGTCAACGAGACAGCCCAGTTCAATCTCGCCGGCGCGCCCGAGATGCTCGTACCCATCGTAAAGAGCTTCAAGACATCATTTGAGATGCCCTACACCACCGCGCGTCTCGACACATTCTCCACCACAGCCGAGCAACTAATGTTCCTCCCCGTCTATGCCGATTTTGGCGACGGTGGCAAGGTACTCATCTGCGAGTCCGACCTCGAGAGCTACCCCGGCATGTTCCTCACCGCCACCGACGGCAAGCTGGCCGGCAAGTACGCCCAGTACCCCGACAGCGTCTACTACCACCCCACCCGCATGCAGGAGAACGTGGTGACAACTAAGGACTTCATCGCTCAGGTCGATGGATCGCGCACCTACCCGTGGCGCATCATCGCGATTGCCGACGACGACAACGGCCTCCCCGTCAACAACATGGTCTACCTCCTCGGCTCAGACAACCGCATCGGCGACACCTCGTGGATCAAGCCCGGCAAAGTGGCATGGGACTGGTGGAACGCATGGGGGCTCAAGAATGTCGGCTTCAAGCCCGGTATCGACAACCGCACCTACAAAGCCTACATTGATTTCGCATCTGACTACGGCATCGAGTACATCGTGCTCGACGAAGGCTGGAGCGACCCCAAGACCGGCAACATCCTTGAGTCGATCCCCGAAATCGATCTTCCCGAGCTCGTGGCCTACGGCAAGGAGAAAGGCGTCGACATCTGGCTCTGGATGGTGTGCAACGCCCTTGACTCCACCCTCGAGGAAGCCTGCGAGAAATACTCCAAGATGGGCATAAAGGGCTTCAAGCTCGACTTTATCGACCGCGACGACCAGCTCGCCGTAGAGCGCGTTTACCGCGTCTCTGAGGCTGCCGCAAAGCATGGAATCATGCTCGACATCCACGGCATGTATAAGCCCACCGCAATCAACCGCACATTCCCCAACGTCCTCAACTTCGAGGGCATCTTCGGTCTCGAGCAGATGAAGTGGAGCAACCCCGACATGCCCCGCTACGACGTCACCTTCCCCTACATCCGCATGGTGCAGGGCCCGGCCGACTACACCCCCGGCGGCTTCCGCAACCGCACTAAGGACAACTACGAGATCAACTACTACGATCCCCAGACTCAAGGCACACGCGCCCATCAGGTTGCCATGTACGTGATCTGCGACGCTCCCTTCGCCATGCTCAGCGACAATCCCTCGGAGTACATGGCCGATCCCACCTGCACCAAGTTTGTCGCATCGATCCCCACCGTCTACGACGAGACAATCATCCCCGCCGGCAAGATCGGTGAATACATCGTCACCGCACGCCGCGACGGCGACACTTGGTGGATCGCCGGCATGACCAACTGGGACTACCGCATCCTCATGCTTGACTTCCCCTTCCTCACCGAGGGAGTCACCTACACCGGCACACTCCTTGCCGACGACGTGAACTGCGGCGACGACTACACCAAATACATTCTCACCGACGTCACAGCCGACAGCAAGACACCGTTTGAAGTCACCCTCGCCGGTGGCGGCGGTTTCGTGCTCAAGCTCCAGCCTCAGAAGTGATGATGAATATTCTGAAAACATTTGCAATATGCCTTCCCCTTGTTTGCGCCGCATGCGGTGCAAATGAGGGGAAGACCGTTTATCTCAGCGACTATCTCGCCGAGGGCGACGCCGCCACCGATGCCGTGCCTGCGCTGCGGGCGGCACTCGAGGAGGTGAAAGCCACCAAAGCCTCAAGACTCGTGCTCCCCGGTGGAGAGCTTCACATGCGCCCCGACAAGGCGATGGAGAAATACCAGTTCATCTCCAACAACGACGAGAGCCTCAAGCGCATAGCCTTCCAGCTCGACGACATCGACAATTTCACTATTGATGGCAACGGCACCAAGCTCATCTTCACCGGCTTCATCTCCCCGTTCAATCTCGAGGACTGCGACAACATCACCATCGAGAACCTAAGCATCGACTTCACCCGCACATTCCACTCCGAGGGCACAATCACCAACGTTTTCGACGGCGGCATAGACATTGCCTTCCCCGACGATTACCGCGTCGACATTCAGAATGGGCTGCTACGCTTCCGCGATAAAGAGGGCACTACCTACCCCTACGGCAGCATGCTGGAGTTCGACGTAGAGAAGCGCGAGCCCGCCCACTACGCCCACGATATATGGGTCTGGGGCAGCGGCGTGCAGGCCACTAAGAACGACGACGGATCCTACCGTCTCCTCGGCAAGGAGAAGACAGGCACCGTGGGCAACATCATGGCGTTCGGCGCACAATCACGCTACAACCCCGCCTTCACCCTCTCCGACTGCAACGGAGTGACCCTGCGCGACATCGACCTCTACCACTGCGGCGGCATGGGAGTGATAGCTCAGCGCAGCCGCGACATCGAGCTCAACAAGTTCAATGTCACACCCGCCGACGGACGCATGATCTCCATCACCGCCGACGCCACCCACTTTGTGAACTGCGCCGGCTACATCCGCATGATCGACTGCATCTTTGAGAATCAGAAAGACGACGCCACCAACATCCACGGTCTCTACATGGCCGTTGACTCCGTGCTGGCACCCGACCGCATGATGGTGCGCTGGCACAATTCCGGTCAGTTTGGCGTCGACTTCATCCGCCCCGGCATGACGCTCGAGATCGTCGACAACGACGACATGCACACCTACGCCCGTCGCACCGTCAAGGATGTCAACCGCCTCAACAAAATCTTTACCGAAGTCACCTTCACCGAGCCCCTCCCCGACGGTGTCAAAAAACGCCATGTCGTGGCTGCCGATGACGAGTACCCCGAAGTGCTCATCAAAGGGTGCCGCATGCGGGGCAACCGTGCCCGCGGTCTGCTCCTCGGCTCGCGCGGTCCCATCGTCATCGAGGACAACTATTTCCACATCCCCGGAGCCGCCATACTCTTTGAGGGCGACGGCAACTTCTGGTGGGAGCAATCGGGCGTGCGCGATGTGGTGATACGCAACAATGTCTTTGAAAACGGCAACTACGGCTACACCAACTGGGGCGACGCCTGCATTGCCGTAGGCAGCGGCATTCCGCAACGCGACAACTGCCGCTATCACAAAAGCATCCGCGTCGAGGGCAACACCTTCCGCATCTTCGACCCGCGCATCGTTAGCCTATATTGCGTCGACGGCTTCGAGTTCACCCCCGACAACAAGATCGAGATGACTGATGACTACACCTATGAGCTCGACGAGAAGCGCCATTTCATTGCAGCCGACAACTGCGACAACATCCATTTCCCTGAATAACATGAAAACCATTAAATCCATCATAGCCCTGCTCGCGTTCACACTCTCGGCAGGCATTTCCCAAGCCAAAGTGACTCTCCCCGCAGTCATGGCCGACAACATGGTGCTCCAGCGCGACACCGACGTCAACATCTGGGGCAAAGCCGCCCCCGGTGCCAAGGTCACCGTCACTCCCTCATGGAGCGGAACGACCTACACAGCCACAGCCGGCACCGACGGCCGCTGGATCACCCGCGTAGCCACAGGCAATGCCGGAGGCCCCTACTCCATCACCATCAGCGACGGCGACCCTGTTGTGCTCGACAACGTCCTGCTTGGCGAAGTGTGGATATGCGGCGGACAATCCAACATGGAGATGCCCGTTCAAGGCTTCATGAACCAGCCCGTGGCAGGGAGCCTTGAAGCGATCCTCGACGCCCCCAATCACCCCGAGATGCGCTTTTTCACCGTCAAGCGCGCCCCTTCCGACACGCCGCTCGACGATTGCGGAGGTGAGTGGCTTGAATCCACCCCCGAGGCTGTCGCCGGTTTTTCAGCCACCGGTTACTATTTCGGTCATCTGCTCAATCAGATGCTCGGAGTGCCCGTCGGTCTCATCACATCCAACTGGGGAGGCACCGTAGCCGAGCCGTGGATGGACGCGACTGCCTTTGAGGCCGTCGACGGCATCGACAAAGAAGTCTGCCGCGAGCGCGGACGCTCCCACCCCCATCTGGCACCCGGCGCGCTCTACAACGGCATGATTCATCCCATCGAGAACCACACCGCCAAAGGATTCATCTGGTATCAGGGAGAGGCCAACCGCGGTCTCCACGACGACTATGTGAAAATCCTCACCGCACTCATCGCCGACTGGCGCGCTAAGTGGGGCGACAGCGACATGCCCTTCTACATGGTGCAGCTTGCCCCCTACCGCTACGACGGTGTCGAGAAAATGTCACTCCCCATGATCATCGAGGCGCAGTACAAGGTTGCTGCCGACGTTCCCAACGTGGCTATAGCAGCCACAACCGACATCGGCAACCCCATCGGCATACATCCCTCTCACAAAAAAGAAGTGGGTGAGCGGCTCGCATTCCTCGCCCTGCAGCGCGACTACGGTGTCAAAGGTCTACCCCTCCCCGCACCCACCTACAGATCGATGAGCGTCGACGGAAACAAAGTCACCCTTGAGTTCAACAACCTTGGCTCAGGCACAGGCAACTCCTTCCACAGCTATCAGGACGACCGTTACATCCGTCCGCAGGGCTTTGAGGTAGCAGGAGAAGATCAGAAATTTTACCCCGCCACAGGCTCATTCGGCCACGGCAAAAACACCATTGAGGTCTACAGCGACAGCGTCCCCAATCCCGTCGCAGTCCGCTACTACTTCCACAACTTCGTCAACGACGCCAACGTCAAGACCGGACTCGGCCAGCCCCTCGCTCCCTTCCGCACCGACACTTGGCCCGTCAAAATCGACTGATCCCC
>CAYSKE010000063.1:9195-10586 GCA_964431465.1 uncultured Muribaculaceae bacterium
AGCCCCTCGCTCCCTTCCGCACCGACACTTGGCCCGTCAAAATCGACTGATCCCCCTCCGCCCCATCCGAGTTCTCTGAGTTATCCGAGTTATCCGAGTCCTCTGAGATCTCTAAATCCCCCTCCCTAAAAAAACGCAGGATGCACCACATAGTGCACCCTGCGTTTTTCCTTATGCGCAATCACTCACTCCCCCTTCAGCGTGTAAACACGGCTCGACAGCTTCCGGCCGCTCAGCACCGGGATTCCCACCGTCATCAGGTAGTCGCCCGAATACCTCTTCACCTCACCCTTGCTACCGTCAGCGCGGTTTATCTCCTCCACTGCGTAGGTAATCGACGGGTCGAGCCCCTTCAGCTTCACATTATGCAGTTTCTCGCCGTAGCGCGGATAAATGTCAAAAGCAAACAGCACACCGTTGCGCTTGTCGTGGCTCACGTAGGAAGTAGCCGTGTGGTTCCCCTCGTACGGCGACACTAATCTGTACTGGTCACCGTCGAGTATTATCGGCTTCAAGGCATTATAGTCCTTCACCGACTGTTTGCAGTACGCCAAGTCCTTCTCACCTATGTCGTGCAGGTTGATGTCGAAGCCCATCTTACCCATCATCGCCACATTCACGCGGAACTTTATGGGCGACTGGCTGTTCCATGTCGTCACGTGGGCGCACTGCACCTTCGACGGGAACACCTGCGAGTAACCCCACTGTATGTAGAGGCGCTCGATCGGATCAGTGTTGTCGCTCGGCCAGAACTCCGTAAAATACTTCAGAGCCTCATAGTCCGTGCGGCCACCGCCACCCGAGCAGAGCATCATAGGCAGATCGGGATACTTCTCCTTTATCCGCTCAAGCACGTTGTAGAGTCCCCGCACATGATCCACATAAAGCTGCGTCTGGTGTCCCTTCTCATGCTGAGAATAGATATTGGTGATCGGGCTGTTGCAGTCCCATTTGAAGAAAGCGATATCCGGATACTTCGTCATCAGCCCGTCCACGATGCCAAACACATAATCCTGCACCTCCGGATTGCTCAGGTCGAGCACCAGCTGATTGCGGAAATAATACTCCTCGCGGTTAGGCAGCGTGATCACCCAGTCCTTATGCTTCTCATAGAGCTCCGACTTCGGGTTGACCATCTCAGGCTCTATCCAAAGCCCGAACTTCACCCCCTGCTTCGCGGCCTCCTCCGTCAGTCGCCCGATACCGTCAGGAAGCTTCTCCTTGATCTCCGTCCAGTCACCCAGCCCCTGATGATCGCTGTTGCGCGGATATTTCGTGCCAAACCATCCGTCGTCAAGCAGAAACATATCCACACCCAGCTCCTTCGCCTCACCTATCAGCGAGATAAGTTTATCCTGATCAAAGCCGAAATAAGTAGCCTCCCAGTTGTT
>CAYSKE010000064.1:0-10465 GCA_964431465.1 uncultured Muribaculaceae bacterium
GTAGACCGCGTGAAAAGCTAAACTTTGAATCGCCTCTTAAGCACTTTTTCAAGAATGTAGCTTAACTTTGCATTTGCTGTTGGACTCTACAATAACTATTTCTACTTATTTGCAAAAAAAACATGCGATAAATTTGCGATTTTAAGATCAAATGCTGTTTATTTGCAAAAAATAATATCCAGAGATTATGAAAACCTTAAAATTGTTCCTCATATTGGCGTTTCCGCTGCTGTCGGCCATCACCGCCTTTGCCGACGACGACATCCCATTCAATGGAGTGATCTTGAATAGCGAGCTAAAACCTGTCAAGAATGTAAGGGTCTATCTCAATGACCCCAATTATTACTCTCTGACCGACAAGCAGGGGCGCTTCGGGCTCACCAACATACTCCCCGACGATACCCTGACATTGCGTGTATCCAAGAAGCAGATCATACGTGTTCCTGTCGACGGACGCCAAAGCATGAAGATCATCCTTTCGGCCGAAGGCAACGCAGATGCGCAGCAGGATGACGAACTTGTCAACTTCGGTTTCGGCTACGTGAAGCGTCGTGAATTTACCGGCTCCAGCTCTGGCATCAGCGGTGAGACTCTTCGTCGCACAGGGAAAAAAGATGTGCTGTCGGCACTCGCCGGACTCGTGGCTGGACTAAATATCCGCGTCGATCAAAGCAGTGGGAAAGCGACTGCAAACATCCGTAATGCTCAAACAGCGGATCTTACTCCAGGCTCCTTTACGAAGAATGCTCCGCCAGCATTTTTTGTTGATGGAGTGCAGGTTCCGTCACTTGACTTTCTCAGCGTCCACGACGTCGACCACGTGGAAGTGGTGAAGGATGCGTCGCTCTACGGCGTGCAAGGCGCCGCCGGCGTGATACTTGTAACCACCAAATCCGCCGCCAAATCCAAATAACCCCGCCCCTCCTCCTTACATTGTACGGACGTACCATGGTGCGTCCGCTTCCTCCGTCTTTCCGCGCTCTCCGAGTTCTCTGAGCTCTCCGAGTCCTCTGCTCCCCGGAAACGCGAATATTTTTTCGCAAAAAAACATGCAATAAATTTGCGCTTCTAAGATCAAATGCTGTTTTTTGCAAAAATAATATCTAAAGATGATGAAAACCTTAAAATTGTTTCTGATATTGGCTTTCCCCTTGATCGCTGGTTGTGCAAACAGGGAGAAAGCTCCGGCACCTGTGATGGATGGAGTCGTTTTACCGATAAAGCCCTCCAGCGAGTTAGTCCGTGACTATGCGCTGAGTAACGATTTTATTGATGTGAATTTCAAGGCTGTAGAAAAAGCGACCTTGAATCCTGCCTCACGCTCCGAAGATGTCACTGAGGAAGATTTTGCCAAGGTGTGGGCTGCCGCATATCGATTCTACAGGCATGTTTCGTTGGAGGACAGCATGTATGTATGGGATATAAACAATGGAGCCGACATCAACATCTCGGAGGAGATATTTAATGCATTTACTAACAACCTCGACGAAGCGAACGCCGCTGTAAAGGAATGGAATGCTAAAGGCGAGAAGGTCGACCTGCGACCAATCACTGAAGAATATCTCGAATCGCTCCTAAACTGAATAAATCTCTATAATACACAAATCAGGAGGGCGTGGAAGCGTCCTCCTGATCGTTTTATGGGCTATATGTCTGCTCAGATTGGCTCTTTGCGGTCTTTCCAGTCGTCGTTGATGTAGGAAGCGGGGTAGACGGTGTGGTCAATGACACTGCCGTCGCGCAGACGCAGCCAAGTGTCGAACGTGCGCTCACCCTTGTGCATGACGATCACGCGCGCACCGGCGCGCAGGTTGTTGTAGATCGTGTTGCCACCCGAATAGCGGCCGTAGGCGAGAAGAATTCCCTGCCAGTAGACCGTGTAGTCATTGTTGTGGTCGTGGCCGACAAACACACCCATCACGTCGCCCGACGTGCGCATGGCGGTGAAGAGTCCGCTGTTGAGAACCGGAGAGCACACTTTCTCGCGGCGCGTGCCGATGAGATGCGCGCCGTCGGTCATCGAAGCCTCCTTATATTCAGGCAGTGGGATGTGGAAGAATGCGAGAGCGGGGAGCGGTGTGCCGCCGTTGGCTTCGGTGAGGCGCTTGCTCTCTGCCACGTAGGCATTGATCTGGTCAAGAGTGATCCAGCCGTAGGTGCCAAGCCCCTTTATCTGTGCGTAAGCGTTGGAGTCGAACAAGTATATGGCAGCTGCGGTTTTCGTGCCGTCGCTGATCTCAATGGTGGCGTCGCCCGTTGTAGTAGGGATATTGTGCTGATACTTCTGAATATAAGTGTAGATTTCCTCGTGCTTCATATCCTGCTCGTCGTCGTGGTTGCCCTGTGTCACCACAAAAGGAACTCCGAAACTCTCGACCACCGACAGCACTTCGTCAAGTCCCTTGCCGGCAGGCTTGTCGCAGATCACGTCGCCGGTGAACACGACCAGATCAGGTTTCTCGGTCTCAAGGACTTTAGTGATGTTTTCGATCGCGGTTTTTGAAGCCTCCCATCCGTAGCGGTAATGCACGTCGGTAAACTGCACGATCTTGAAATTTCCGTCGGCATCAAACCGGAGATCGCCTTTATCCTTCGCAACGGCCGACGCCGCGCCTACAAGCATGAGAATGCCAATGAGTACTGTTTTCATCGCAAGCGGTATTGATTTATAATTGTTATTGTAATTCTGTCTCTTGCAGTGGAATAGTGTCGGGCACTATTTCCACCGGTGCTGTAAGGGTGTCGGTCATCTCCGGCTCCACGGTAGGAAGCGGCGGGAGAGAATCCGGTGCGGCTTGTTGTGGCTCGGCGGCAATGGTATCAGCTGCGGCCGGAATCGGTTGCGCCGGAGAGTCAGCGGGATGCGCCGCTGCTGAGGAGTGAGCCGATTTCTGGGTGAGGAAACGGCGGTAGGCCGACGACGCGGCGCTACCCGAAACGTTAAAGATATTGTGCACGAAAAGCATATCGGTGATACCGTTGTCGCGCACATAATCCACTATATTCTTGGTAAAGTAGCGGAAATCAATGATGTGAACCTCCTCAAACGACCCGAACAAAAACGCCGGCACCGCATTGCCGTAGCTATCCTTCATTATCACGAGTTTACGCCCGTTTTTGGTGGATGTCTCCACTTTCACAAGGCACTGATCGCCACCCATGAAGGTGCAGTAAGCTCCCGATGCTCCGTCGTGAAATTTCTTGAAATAAGTGCTCTTGAATGGCTTTGTCTCCGAGACGATGCGGAAATCCTCATTCAGGTTATAGACGATATAGGTCGTCTGGTAATCAACGCCTTTCGGCTTGTAGTAGATGAAATCCTCAGGTGCTTTCTTGACCGAAATGTCCTTGGAGTAGCCGTACATGGTGCCCACAAAGCGGTGGATGGTGTCCGCTTCATATGACTCGAGCGGCAGGAAAGGCACACCTGCCTTTTTCGCGAAATCCTGAGCGGCATAGTAGGCGCCGAGCGGTGCCCAGTGATGGTCGGTGCGGAAAAAAATCGGCTCATCCACGTGGGCGGCTAAGGCTCCGTAGGCATCCACCGGCACAACTCCTCGTAGTGAGTCGTTTATTGCTTTGATCACCGGGAAAATCGGTCGTGTGGTCTTCCGCGCCTTTTCCGGGCAATAATACTCCGTGGCAAGCGGAACGACCATGCTGTAGATGTTGACCGACGGGCCGAATGTCTCTTTGTAGAGATTGAGCGTAGATGCGTAGCGGCGGCCGCTCTTCGGCGATCCGCCGTAGGCCATGAGAGCCCGCACGTTGTCGCCCGAGCCAACGATGATTATGCCTGAATTGCCGAGCTTGGCGTTCTCCTCTACGGCAGGCACATATTGCTGCCCGTCATCGGCAGCGAGCTGCGGTATGCCCGGCGCAACACCCGACGGGGGAGCGGGCACACCACCTTCATTGTCGGAAACTATATCCCCGACAGCCGATGAGTCAGTGACCGCAACGTTCTGCACCATAGTGGTCTGATCAGATGTAGCAGTTGCCGGCAGGGGAGTGGTCACAGCTTCGTCGGTGTAATCGTCGTCATCATCCATCGCCATTGTGCCGTTGCCGTGAAAAGTCACGGCATCCTCGTCGTCGCCCGGATGGTACGACATGAGATGTCTCACCTGCATGCTTGCCGTCATCAGTTCGTCGCGAAACGGCTCGCTGTCGCTGAACCACGATGACACAGCTTCCATGAATGAGCCGTCGATAAGCGCATTAATTGAAAAATCAGGAAACTTGCTCAGATCGCGCCTCTCAAGCTCTGAGAATGTGGGGCGCGGGAAAAATGAGAATACAACGGCTATCGCTGCAAATAAAAGACCTATGATGAAGATGAATATCTTGTGGTGCACGGCAGAGAGATTTATTGTGAGAGATAGGTGTCGTAGGTATCGCAGGTGTGCAACATCGTGGCGTGAGTCATGTTGTTGGCAAACAGCACGTCAGTTATGCCGTGTCCGCGCAGATAGGCCACTATGTTGAGCGGGAAGTAACGGCAGTCGATGACGTGGATCTCTTCAAACGAATTGAACAGGAAAGCCGGCAGCGCGTTGCCGTAGCTGTCCTTCAGTATGGCGAGACGCCGGCCGTTGCCGACGCGGGTTTCCACGCGGGTCAGCTTGTTGTCGCCACCCATGAAGGTGCAGTAGGTCGCAACCCCTTTGGCTGGGATGAAGAAACTGCCCGATGATTCCTGACTGACCGATATTATTTTCTTGCGGCTGCGGTCGAGCTTGTAATTGACATAATAAGTTTCGACCGGTGTCTCGCGCGGAGTGAAGTAGACAAATGTCTCGGGAGCATTCTTCACGCGGCGGTCACCCGAAAATCCAAGCATCGTACCCACAAAGCCGGGAATCTCATGCACGTCAAACTGGTCGAGGGTGCGGAACGGCACCATTGCCGCCGTCGCGAACTCCTGTGCTGCATAGTAGGCACCTAATGGTGCCCAATGGTGGTCGGTGCGCAGGTAGATGTGTTCACCCGCATGTTCGCCAAGCACCGGGAAAAGATCGACCGGGATCACGTCGGGATCAAGCTCAGAGAAAATCCGTCGCATGGCCGGTGCCTGATCCTGTGTGTGCTCCTCGGCATCCTCGGGGCAATAGAATGCCGCCTGCGTTGGGATGGGCATGCAGTAGATAGTCACGCTGTCGCCGAGAGCTTGGTGATAGGCATTGACGGTGGATGCGTAGCGCATCAGGTTGGCATCGGGACCCGAGAAAGGCTCCATGGCGCGGATCGTGTCACCTCCACCCACCACGAGAATGCCACGCCGCACGCGGCGGAAAGGCGCGTCGGCAGTGACGTTGTTGATGTAGACATATCCCTCGTCGGCATCGGCCTCCAGCCCCGTCGTCTCCTCAAACAGGCGGTCAAACGTGAGCGACGTCTCCACGTCGTCCTGGGCGACAACGCCAAACGCCACCGTCACCAATATGAGCAGAAGGAATATATGTCTAAAAGCGTGTATAGAGAAATGCATTGTTGGTAGCTCCTACAAGTAGACAGACACTTGTGACGAGAATCGCCACGGCGATGACGACGCGGCATGAGGTCTCGATCACCTTGACACCGGCATGAGAGCGGTTGCCACCCCACAGTTTTATGTGAGCCTCCGAAATCCAGCGCCTTACCGGCAGACAGAGAACAATCGCGAGAATCCAGAGCCAGAATTTGTCGAAAATGGCACTCTCGGCAGTGAAGTCATAGAGCTGCGAGCCGTAGCCGAAGAATGCGTGAAAAAATTGCCCCATGTGCCCAAGGTCGTCGTAATAGAATATCCCCCAGCCCACAATTACCAGAAGCATGGCTATCAGGTGACCCGGCTGATGACCGGTGAAACGCATGATTGCTTTTTCCACTATAAGGATCACGCCGAAATACATGCCCCACATCACAAAATTCCAGCTTGCCCCGTGCCACAATCCTGTCAGCGCCCACACCACTATAATGTTGAATATCTGATGCGAACGGTTGCCGCCGAGAGGGATGTAGATGTAGTCGCGGAAGAATGATCCGAGCGACATGTGCCACCGCCTCCAGAAATCGGTGATGGAGCGGCACGTGTAGGGGTGATCGAAGTTCTCCGGGAAATGGAACCCCATGCACCGACCCATCCCTATGGCCATGTCGGAGTAGCCTGAGAAGTCGAAATAAATCTGTAGTGTGAAGGCGAGCAGCCCCACCCATGCGCCGAGCGTGGAGAGAGTGGCGAGGTTATCCGTCAGGAATGTATCGGCGATCTCCGACATCTGATTGGCGATGATCACCTTCTTGCCAAGACCGATAAGGAAGCGGAACGCGCCGTCGGCGATATCCTGCGCCGTCACATGGCGGTCGTAGATTTCCCGTGCCACCGTGGAGTACCTTACGATAGGCCCCGCCACAAGTTGCGGAAACATCGAGATGTAGAGAAGCAGTCCGGCAAAACTGCGCTGGGCTGCCGCATGAAAGCGGTAAACGTCGGTGAGGTAGCTGATCGACTGGAAAATATAGAAACTGATGCCGATCGGAAGCGACAGCTGTGGCACCGGCAGATCCACACCGAAGCGGGCGAGCTCGGCGCACACAAATCCTGCATACTTAAACACTCCAAGCGTGGCCACATTCAGCAATATGCCGGAAGTCAGGGCAAAACGTCGCCAGCCTTTGCGACGGCAGAAATCAATCCATAGCCCCAGAAAATAGTTCATGATGACGCACCCGATCATGAGGAACACATAGACCGGTTCTCCCCATGCGTAGAATACAAGGGAGAATATTATCAGAACCGCATTCCGGAATATCAGCTTCTTAGGCCCCTCGGAGCCTGATGCAGCGCGGTCAAACCATGCCGCGATGCGGTAGCACACGATGAGTGCCGGAATGAATACAAAAAGAAAAAACAGGTCAGAGAAAACCATTGGTTACAACATTGCCACAAGTGCACATTGGATTGCTGATGTAAAGTTACGCAGGGGGTAGATTTTATCCAACAAAAAACAGCGAAAAAATTGGAGTGGTGCCCCCTCTCCATGCGGCGGCACAATGCACAAAAGGACGCACCACGACGGGCACGTCCTTCGTTTCGGTCAGTCAGGCGATGTAAATGCCTTACAGGATGCCGGGAAGCGCGCTGACGCAGGCTGCCACGTCAGTATCACCCCAGAGGTCGGCCATTGTGAGCCATACGAGCAGAAGGGCTATGAGAATGATTGCGCCGACGGCAATCCATGTCTGTGTCTTTTTTGAATGTCTGTTTGCCATGATGTTTTTCTCTTAAAAATGTTAGTAATAGAAAAACAACTGTGAGGGCAATATGGTTTACACCGACAATCTCAACGGCGGAAAGCGCGTGCCATGTCGCGCCGGTCGTCACGCTCTTTTATCGACTGGCGTTTGTCATACTCTTTCTTGCCGCGTCCAACCCCTATCACGAGTTTGGCATAACCTTTCTGGCTGATAAACAGCTTGAGCGGCACAATCGTGTAGCCCGGAGTAGAGGCCAGTTTCTCGATATCGCGTATCTCCTTGCGCGAAAGCAGCAGCTTGCGCTCGCGCCGGTCGGCGTGGTTGTTGTAAGTGCCGTAGAAGTATGGGGCGACATACATGTTCTTCACCCACACCTCATGGTTGTAGACGTAACAGAACGTATCGGCAAGCGACGCTTTGCCGAGCCTTATCGACTTTATTTCCGTACCGGTGAGCACGATTCCGGCAGTGTAGGTGTCGGAGATGGCGTAGTCAAATGTTGCGCGCCGGTTCTTGATGTTTATATCTTTGGCAAGTTTCATTGATTAAGCAAGGTAAAGAAGAGGTGAACGAGTAGCAGCGGAGTCACGCACGAGATGAAGGTGACGCCGAGAAATATCAGTCGGCGGTCGGTCGGCACCAGCATGTGCCATGACGCCTCCCAGATCACGTAGACGATATAGAGCGGCAGCATGCGCAGCAGAGCCAGCTCCACGGGACAGATGTTGCTCACAAATGTCAGCAACGCGAGCGTGCCGAGAGTGTAGAGCACTATGCGGTCGGTTTTCTCGGCCGACGGCGGTTCGCTTGCCGATGTGATGCGTCCGGCGAGGAAGCCCAAGAGGAAAATGCCAGCGAAGTAACCGAGAAAGTATCTTACGAAAATACCTATTGCGTCCAGCAGGCACGCCGATGCCGTGGCCGACGACCGGTAGATGAGCGGACAGAATGCCGACAATGCCACGATCGCGATGAAAGGTATATATCCCTGAGTGAGAAGACCGTGTACGGGCACACCCGCCTTCTCGGTGTCGTGCCACCCCTGCCGGGGGGAGATCACTACCTGAAGGAGCTCCTTGAAGAAAGTCGGAAAGAGCGCGAATGCGGCTTTTATGGCTGTGAAGTCTAACGGTTTCATGCGTCGTGTTAGCGGGAGATGCGTTTGCAAAGATAGGAAAGTTGGGTTAATTATGGAAATTGGTTACTTTTGTGGAAAAGATCATTTTTGACCAGATGGAAAGAAAAGTAAGAGTAAGATTTGCGCCGTCGCCCACAGGCCCGCTTCACATCGGAGGGGTGCGCACGGCTCTTTATAACTATCTGTTCGCCCGCCAGAACGGCGGCGACATGCTTCTGCGCATCGAGGATACCGACTCCCAGCGCTTTGTCCCCGGAGCTGAGGACTATATCATCGAGTCGCTCAACTGGCTCGGGATCGAGATCGACGAGGGTGTGGGCAAAGGTGGTCCTCACGGCCCCTACCGCCAGAGCGAGCGCCGCGACATCTACCGCAAGTATGTGCAGCAGCTTCTCGACAACGGGAAAGCTTATATCGCATTCGACACCCCTGAGGAGCTTGAGGCAGCCCGCGCCGCAACTCCCAATTTCCAGTATGACGCATCGACGCGCATGAATATGCGCAACTCGCTCTCGCTCCCCAAAGAGGAGGTCGACCGACTCATTGCCGACGGAGCGAAATATGTTGTGCGCTTCAAGATTGAGCCGGGGCGCGCCGTGAAGGTCAACGATCTTCTCCGTGGCGAAGTGACTATCAAGAGCGATATTCTCGACGATAAGGTGCTCTACAAGAGTGCCGACGATCTCCCCACATATCATCTTGCCAATATCGTCGATGATCATCTCATGGAGGTCAGCCACGTCATCAGGGGAGAGGAGTGGCTCCCGTCAGCCCCGTTGCATGTGCTTCTCTATGAGGCTTTCGGCTGGGAGGACACGATGCCCGCTTTCGTGCATCTCCCCCTGCTGCTCAAACCCGACGGCAAGGGCAAGCTCTCAAAGCGCGACGGCGACCGCCTTGGTTTCCCGGTGTTCCCCCTCGAGTGGCACGACCCCAAGAGCGGCGACATATCGAGCGGATACCGCGAGAAAGGTTATCTCCCCGAGGCAGTTGTGAACTTCCTTGCTCTACTCGGCTGGAATCCGGGCGACGACACCGAAATCATGTCGATGGACGAGCTTGAAAAGAAATTCTCCTTTGAGCACTGTTCGCGTGCCGGAGCCAAATTTGCCTATGAGAAAGGCAAATGGTTCAACCACATGTATCTTCAGGAGAAATCTGATGAAGAACTTGCCGGGCTTTTCATCCCCGTGCTTGAGAAAGAAGGCATCAACCCCGGCGACTTCACCCCCTCCTACATAGCCAAAGCTATCGGCATGGTGAAAAGCCGCGTGAATTTCGTGGGCGAGCTCTGGGATCACGCCAAGTTCTTCTTCCGCAGCCCCGATAGCTACGAAGCCAAGTCCGTCAAAAAACGCTGGACCGAGGGCATGGGTGGCATCATGGAGGAGCTTATAGGTATTCTGAGCGAATACGATGATTTCACCTCGCCTGAGATCGAGCCCCGCGTGCTCGGATGGATCGAGCAGAAAGGCTATCACCTCGGCAATGTCATGAACGCCTTTCGACTTGCCGTTGTGGGCGAGTGCAAAGGTCCTCACATGTTCGATATCATCGCCCTTTTGGGTAAGGATGAGACACTGAGCCGCCTCCGCACTGCAATCAACCGCCTCGGCTACGGGCCTGCCGTGATAGAATGAAACGGCTCCTTATCATAGCATTTCTCTGGGCCATGGCCGCGACTGCGGTCATGGCTCAGAAGCCTACGGTGGAATGGAGCGTGGATTTCAAGACCATCTTCGACAACCGCGAGGGCGATGAGACCTACACCGAGGCCGAGACATTCTTCATGACGCAGCTTGCCCCGGAGATAGGGCTGAGTCTTGACGACGGCCGCCACACGGTGATGGGTGGCGTGGTGTGGACGCAACCCATCGGTTGCGAGTGGGAGGGGCACAAGATTTCCCCGACGCTCTACTACCGTTATCGCCGTGGGGGCATCGAAGGATGGTTGGGCATGTTCGGGCGCGAGCAGCTTGAGCGTCGTCTCCCCGACTACATCTGGAACGACTCCTGCTACTACGTTCAGCGCAACATCCGGGGTGCCGGGATAGTCATGCGTGGTAGCCACGGCTTTGTGCAGGGCGT
>CAYSKE010000065.1:0-10287 GCA_964431465.1 uncultured Muribaculaceae bacterium
GTGGCGGCTTCGAGTTTCTTCATCACTGCGAAGATGAAGCCTGCCGAGATAAGGCAGATCACGATGAGGATGGCCCAAACTGACCATGTGGGGATCTTGCCCCAGAGAAGCATCGGGATCGAAACGAGGTAGTTGCCGATGGCGGTTGCTGCAAACCAGCCGCCCATCATGGCGCCTTTGAGCTTCGGAGGTGCCACTTTCGACACAAACGAGATACCCATGGGTGAGAGCAGAAGCTCAGCGAACGTCAGAAGCAGATAGGTCGAAATGAGCCAGTTGGGCGAAACGGCACCGTTTGTGCCCACCAGCGACAGCGAGCCGATCACCATCACGCCGTAGGCAACACCGGCCATGACCATGCCGTAGCCGATCTTGCGCGGTGCGCTGGGCTCTTTCTTCTTGCGGGCGAGCCAGCCGAAGAGGGCGAGCGAAACCGGGGTGAGGGCAACCACATAGAAGGGGTTGAACTGCTGATACTGCTGCGGCTGAATGCCAGTCACAGCGTCGGGAGTGTACTGGTAGAAGAAGAACACGCCCACTGCGGCAGCGGCAAGCACGATGAGCGAGATAACGCGGCTGGTGCCTTTCGACTGGAATGCTACGAAGAGAGCCCACACGCCGGCTGCGATGGTGAGCAGGGCGCCCACGTTGAAGCCGATGCGGGTCCAGCCGGTAGCCTCAGGCGAGGTGCAGCTCTTGGCAAACTCGGTGAGGGTTGCGCCGTTCTGGTGGAACACCATCCAGAAGAAGATCACCACCGAGAACACAAGCATCAGAGCCACCACGCGCTGCTTGGTCTGGGCCGGGGTGAGCTCGGGGCCGGCGGCAACAGCGGCTGCATTGCCACCCTCTTTCTTGTTGCCTACGATGTGGGCGTAGGTGCGGCGGCCGAGCATATAGATAAGGAAGCTGATCACGAGCGAGAAGCAAGCCACGCTGAAACCGAGGCTGTAGCCGTTGGTGAGAGCTTCAAGGTACTCGGTTGCAAACTGCCCTACGTTGCTCACTGCCATGTTGGCAGCATTGGCGGCCTGCTGGATAGCCTCGGCGCCGCTGCCGTTTTCAAGATAGGCGTTGCAGAGCGCGGGGAGGTCGGCCGAGTAAGTGAGACCGGCCTTGGAGAGCGCGATGTCCACCATCTTTGTAGCTGCGAAGGGAGCCACCATCGAGCCGAGGTTGATAGCCATGTAGAAAAGCGAGAAAGCGTTGTCGCGCTGCGAGGCATACTGAGGCGAGTTGTAGAGGTCGCCCACCATCACCTGAAGGTTGCCTTTGAACAGACCCGTGCCTATCGCGATCAGCGTCAGTGCGCCGAAGAGGATGAGCAGCGACGAGGTCTCGCGGATCGGGGTCGGGATGGCCATGACGAGATAGCCGAAAAACATCACGAAGATACCCGTGACGACGCACTTCGAGAAGCTCCATTTGTCGGCTACGAAGCCTCCGAGAAGCGGCATGAAGTACACGAGGGCAAGGAAGATTGCGTAGATCTGACCCGAGACGGTCGAGTCAAATCCGAACTTTGCCTGTAGAAACAGCAGGAAGATTGCGAGCATCGTGTAGTAGCCGAAGCGTTCGCCGGTGTTGGCAAGCGCAAGCACATAGAGGCCCGACGGTTGATTCTTGAACATCGTTTGTGAAGATTGGTATTATTATTTGTTTTTCTCTCTTTGTTGCCTCACGACTCTTTTTTGAGCGCGCCGCTCTCCTGAAGCTCCTTGAAGGCAAGCGCGTAAAGACGCATCTGCTTCACCATCGCCAGCAGCCCGTTGCTACGGGTAGGGGAGAGGTGCTCCTGCAGCCCGATATCCTTGATGAAATGCAGGTCGCTGTCGAGGATTTCCTGCGGAGTGTGACCTGAAAGCACGTTGACGAGCATAGAGATTATGCCCTTCACGATGATCGCGTCAGAGTCGGCGGTGAAGATCACCTTACCCTCGGCGTCGAGTCCGGCGTTGAGCCATGCGCGGCTCTGGCATCCCTCTATTAGGTGTTCGGGAGTACGGTATTTCTCGTCGATCGGCGGCAGAGCGTTGCCCATGTCTATGATCATCGCATATCTGTCCATCCAGTCATCGATGTCGGCAAACTCGTCGACGATCTCCTGTTGAGCCTGATCTATTGTCATTCTTCAGTGTTGAGTTACTTCAGTTATGGATTTACAAGCACCTGCGCCACCGTCTCGCCCACCGCACCGAGCGTGGCGCGGTCTATGGCTCCTATGCCGTCGGCGTGGGTGTGCCATGTGGGATTGAAAGTGCCAGTCTCGGCGTTGTTGCATTCTATTATGTCGATAGCCGGTATGCCCGCTTTGAGCAGATACACATGATCATCGGTCACGGGCGAGCCGTCGGCGTTCACAAACCGGTCGCCATGTCCCGCCTGAGCCGCTGCGCTCCACACCTTATCCACCACCTTCTGGGCAAGACGGTTGGAGAAATACTCGCGGTGGAATTTGGCATTGTAGCCCCCCACCATGTCGAGCAGGATGGCGTAGGATGGTTTACCCGTGCGCCCCTTGAATTCCGGCATGTTCTTGAGCCAGTATTGTGTGCCGAGACACCATGTGTCCTCGCTATCCTCGCTCCACACCGATGCGTGTTCGGGCGTACCGTAGTCCTCGGCGTCGACCAGCAGGATGTCGATACCCTTCTCTATCCCTGCGGCCTTGAGGTTACGGGCGAGTTCGAGCAGCACGGCCACACCGCTTGCGCCGTCGTTGGCACCCGGAATAGGCTGGTCGCGCTTCACGTTATCGGTCTCACGGTCGGCCCACGGACGGCTGTCCCAGTGAGCTAATAGCAGCACACGGTCGGCAGCCTCAGGATTCCAGCGTCCCATTATGTTGGCAATCGGAAGGCGGTCGCCGTTCCATGCCGTCACCTCGCCGCGTTGCACCATCACCGTGTCGGCGCCGCGGGCCGATAGCTCTGCGGCAAGCCACTCGCCGCAGCGGTCGTGCGACGCCGTTCCCGGCACTCGGTATCCGAAATCAAGCTGACGCTCGATCAGGCGGTAAGCACTGTCGGCGTTGAAAGGTAGCACCTTGGTGGCCGCCGTTGGTTCGCTCACCGGCTCGGCAGTCACGACTTTGTTGCCCGACTTGCCCGCGCAGCCGCAGAGCAGTCCGGCTATGATTGCATTCATAGCAATCGGCATTATTTTCACGATAAAATTCATGACGGTGCTAAATTACAAAAAAATCCCGTCAGCCCAAACATTCAGGCCGACAGGATTCAGTATTTATGAATCAAATGTTACTCTTCAGCGGCGGCTGCTTCGGCAGCTTCGGTGGCGGGAGTCTGTATGTTGGGAAGCTCAAGGCCGTAGTGGTGCTTCTTGTCCATCGCCAGCAGGATGAAGGCGAAGATAAGGGCAAGCACACCGAAGCAGGCGAAGATTACCATCGGGATCGTGTAGTCGTAGGGCACGAACACGTTGGGATCCTCCACGCCGGCGGCTTTCTGCGTGGCGATCTCATTGAGGGCGGCTACCACGGCGGGGTTGGTGGCGTTCACTTTGTCGAGAACATAGCCGATAAGCATCGGCACGAGGCAGAGGCCGATGTTCTGCACCCAGAAGATAAGGCAGTAGGCGCTGCCGAGCACGCGCTCGTCGATGATCTTGGGCACCGAGGGCCAGAGGGCGGCGGGCACGAGGGCAAACGAGATGCCGAGCACGACGATGGTCACGTAGGCAAGCAGCTTGCTGTGGGTGGCAGGGAGCAGGAACGCAAACACCAGATGGCAGCAGATAAGCAGCAACGCGCCCCATATCAGCATCGTGGCACCGTGACCCTTGCGGTCGAGGTAGTTGCCGAGGAATACCGTGATTGCGGCGGCGCCGATCGGAAACCAGCGGAAGATGTTGGAAGCCTGCGAGGGCGAGATACCCTCAAGGTCGCACTGAAGCATCTCGGCGCCGTAGGCCTGGAAGGGGAAGATCGCCGAGTAGTAGAGCACGCAGAGCAGAGCCACGATCCAGAACACCTTGCTCGAGAAGATCTTGGTGACGTCGGCCATCTTGAACTCCTCCTCGCCGCCTTCCTCGGTTGCGCTTGCACCGAGCTGACGGTCGAGCTTGGTGTCCATCACGCAGAACACGCAGTAGTTGATGAGTCCGATAAGCAGAAGCACTGTGCAGAATGCCACAGGCACGACTGCCGAGCCGAAGCTCTCGGCGATCAGCGGCGAGATAGAGAAGATCGCAAACACGCCGATGCGGGCGAGTGCCATCTCAAGTCCCATGGCGAGTGCCATCTCTTTTCCTTTGAACCATTTGGCTATCGCTTTCGATACCGTGGTGCCTGCCATCTCGCAGCCCACGCCGAAGATCATGAAGCCGAGCGAAGCCATTTTAGCGCTTGCGGGCATCGACACCCACCATGAGTTGAGCCACTCCTCGAGGCCGGTGCCCTTGAAGAGCGAGCTCAGGCCGTAGAGCTTGATGCACGCGCCCACAAACATGAGCGAGGCCGAGAGGACGCCGGTGAAGCGCACACCCATCTTGTCGAGAATAAATCCCGCCACGATGAGGAAACCGCACACGTTGATGATGTACTCCGATGCGCGGTAGGTGCCGTAGGTGGCGGAGTTCCAGCCGAACTGAGGTTCAAGCAGGCTCTTGATGGGAGCCAGCGCGTCGACAAACATGTAGGCGAAGAACATCATCGACGCTATGAGCGCCAGAGCCGTCCAGCGGGCCCATGCCTTGTCGTTGAGATAAAGTTGAAGTTGCTTGGTCATATTGTGATATTGATTGATTTTTCACTTGCAACTGCAAAGCTAACCAATTATTTCGTAACTTTATTGCGAATTTGGCCACAATTAAGAAATCCATCACATCATCATCGATTAGTATGCCCATAATTTCACGACAGCCATTCACCCTCGACCGTGTTGTGAGGCTCGTTTTGTCGCTTGCGGGATTTGTGCTTGCGATCTGGTTGATCTACAGGCTCCGGTCGGCGTTGCTCCCCTTTGGTGTCGCCTGTCTGATAGCCTACATGATGGAGCCTTTCGTGCGCTTCAACAAGCAGTTGCTGCATCTGCGCAGCCGCGTTGTCCCTATACTTGTCACTCTCTCGGAGACGCTGGTTTTCTTCCTCATCCTCTGCTACTTCTGCATCCCGTCGATCATCGACGAGCTCCACGTCATGGCGTCGCTGCTCCAGCGCTACTCCGAGTCGTCGGGTGAGGTCATCCCGTTTCTCCCGCCCGAGGTGCACGAGGCGTTGCACCGGAGCCTCAACTTCAAGCAGATCACCCAGTGGCTCACCGATCAGGACATGCAGGGCATCATCAGCTATCTCCTCAGGCTTGTCTCGGGTGGTGTGGGCATCATCTTCGAGTTTCTCAGCTGGGCGATAATCTTTGTCTATGTCGCCTTCATTCTGCTCGACTATGAGCGGCTCATGCGTGGGTTCCGTGATCTCGTGCCGCCGAAATATCGCCCGCAGGTGCAGAAGATTTCCTCCGACGTCAAGGAGAGCATGAACCACTATTTCCGTGGACAGGCCCTTATCGCCGCCATCGTTGCGGTTATCTACAGCGTCGGGTTTCTCATTGTCGGGTTGCCGCTCGCGGTCATCATGGGGCTATTTATCGGCGTGCTGTTCATGGTGCCCTATCTCCAGTTTGTGTCGCTTATCCCCGTCACACTGCTCTGCATCGTTGTCTCCATCGACTCCTCGATCGACTTCTGGCCAATATGGTGGGAGTGTATCGCAGTCTACGCAGTGGTGCAGATCGTTGCCGATATTATCCTCACTCCCAAGATTATGGGTAAGGCTATGGGGCTGAATCCCGCCATCATTCTCCTTTCCCTGTCGATATGGGGGACGCTGCTCGGCATCCTCGGCATGCTCATAGCTCTGCCGGTCACGACCTTGCTCATTTCCTACTACGATACCTACATCATCCGCCCTGCCGCCGAGCGTGAGGGCGCACGCGCACGCGAGGGGGAGAAACTCATCGATGAGGTAACCCACTTCAAATGAGTGCTGTTCCCATCGGGGAGCGGCTGTATATACAACTATAATAGATTATTAACTAATTTTACATACACACCCTGCTACACTTCTGAAAAATTTACCGATATTTGCACAACTTACTTATTAACCAAACTGAATATTAAACTGAATAATAAAAAGATGAAATTCTCTCTGAAACCAATACTCGCCGCTCTTGTAATCGGAGTGTCAATGACCGCCTGCAACTTCGGTGAATCAAATGATACGACCACCAACACCGTGACCTATGAGTCGACCGACCTGCTCATGCGTCTGGATGCAGGTGGCAAAGTCACCACTCCCGAGCCCCCCAAAGCAAGGGTCGTGTTCAAGACCACAGGCAACTCTTCCACAATCTTGATTGAGTTCACCAATCTCCGCCTTGAGTCGAGCAACGTCACTTTCACCACTCCTGAAATGCCTGTCACTTTCAACGAAAACGGCATGGAGGCTCGTCAGCTCCTCATGGCTCCCACAGGTGCATCGGTGACGATCGAAAATTTCCTGTTTCAGGTCAACGGAAACTGGCTTAACATCTCTATGATTGCCAATAACGAGATTGTCAATCTCTGCTCGGCTTGGGTGTGGACCGGTCAGCAGCTCTATGCCGCCAACTATGAGTATAAGTACGACAACAACAACGGAGGCATAGTCCTCATGGGTGGTGACAGCTATATCTCTAATCCGGTTGCCGGAACCAGCTTTGAAAACAAGGAAGCTCAGTATGGCTTTGTGTTCGACACCAAGAAGAGCACTGTCAACGTCTACGCATTCTTCACTTCGCTCACCGACACCCCCTCGCTCACAAAGACCTATCTCTTTGAGAACATCCCTTACACTCTGGAAGCCAACGGCATCTCAATCTATACCAACGAAACGGTTGTGGCAAAGACTGTAACGAAGTACGACGTTAAGGAAGATCCCGAGATGACTGTTTCGAGCGTTGATGCCTATATCCCTTACACTGGTCTCAGCGGCAACATCCGCTACGTGGCTACCGACAACAACATCAACGTCAGCTGCAACCCGCTCAAAATGGTGAATGCACTTGAAATTCACTGATCCTTGGCCGGTGTGCCGACAACGCGCATAAATTCATTGAAAGTAGGGACGCACGGCTCGTGCGTCCTTGCTTATTTTCAGCCATCTTTTTTCTCTTGCTTATGACATTACGCATTCTGTTTCCCATAGTTCTGCTTTGCGCTGCCGTCGCCGACATGACCGCCCTCTCTCCCAAACGCGAGATGCGGGCGGCTTGGATTCAGACCGTCTTTCAGGATCACTATTCGCGGCGCACCCCCGAGCAGAACCGCGAGTGGATCTCGGAGCAGCTCGACATAATGGAGCAGGCGGGAATCAATGCGGTGATTTTTCAGGTGCGTCCGCAGTCCGACGCCTTCTACCGTTCCGCCCATGAGCCGTGGAGCCGGTGGTTGTCGGGGTCGGCGCAGAAAGATCCCGGATGGGATCCGCTGCAATATCTGGTCGACGAGTGCCATGCACGCTCCATGGAGCTCCATGCGTGGCTCAACCCCTACCGCATCACTTCGTCGCGCACGCAGACTCTCCCCGCTTCACACATCGCCCGCAAGCATCCCGAGCGGACGGTGCGCTACAACGGCAACCTCTATTTTGATCCCGCCCTCCCCGAGAATCAGGACTGGATCTGCCGTGTGGTCGACGACATAGTCAGCAACTACGACATCGACGCAATTCACTTCGACGATTATTTCTATCCCTATCCCGCCGGCAAGCAGAAATTCAACGATGCCGCATCCTTCGCCCGTCTCGGCAAAGGAAAATCCCTTTCCGACTGGCGCCGTGCCAACGTCGACGCCCTCATCAGCAAGGTGTCGACTACCATACGCTCGCGCAAGCCGTGGGTGCGGTTCGGCATAAGCCCCTTCGGCATCTGGCGTAATCAGTCGTCGCACCCCGACGGTAGTCCCACCAACGGCCTTCAGAACTACGATGATCTCTATGCCGATGTTCTCCTTTGGGCGCGAGAGGGATGGATCGACTATCAGGCTCCGCAGCTTTACTGGCCCCTCTCCCATGACCGCGCCCCGGCCCGCGAGCTTGCCGACTGGTGGAACGCTCACGCCTGCGGCCGCTATGTGTTTATCGGGCAGGATCTCGAGAAATGCATGGACTACGACGAGCTTGCTGAAAAAATAGAGATCTCACGCGCCCTTCCATCGGTCGCCGGCAACTGCTGGTGGTACGCCTCAGCTCTGACTTCCGACTACAAGGGGGCTCACACCGCGCTTGCCGACCTCAATATCGTGCCCGCGCTTCCCCCCGACTACCCGTGGCTTGCCGAGGGCTTGCCACTCCCCGATGCGCCCCGCATGCTTCATGTTGCCGACGGTCAGCTCCGCTGGCGTGCTCCTCAGCCGTCAGGCGCCGCTGAGTCGGTTGGCGATGCCGTTGCCTTTGTGGTTTACCGCTTCGACTCCGACCGCGACACCGTCGACGACCCTTCATGCATTCAGGCCATAGTGCGCGGTGCCGAGTCATGGGAGATCCCCGACGACTGTCCGCGTGGCACGCGCTTCACCGTCACCGCTCTCGACCGCGTCAACCGCGAGTCGCGCCCTGCCGCTGCGGTAAAATTTTGACCCCTGTGTGGCATGGAGTCGGTTTCGGTCATAATCCCCGCCTTCAACAGCGCCGACACTCTCGGTGACTGCCTTGACTCCGTGCTCTCGCAATCGGGGGAGTTTGAGATGGAGATCATCGTTGTCGACGACGGCAGCACCGACGCCACCCCTGCGATTCTGGCGCGCTACCGCGATGCCCACCCCACGATTGTCAGGATTGTGCGGCAGCCCCACTGCGGGCAGTCGGCGGCACGCAACTGCGCCCTCGACATCGCGGTCGACCGGTGGATTGTTTTTGTTGATGCTGACGACCGCCTCCTCCCCGGAGCCATCGCCTCACTCCTTCATGCCGCCCTCACCTGTCGCGCCCCAATAGCGTGCGGTGCCTTTGTGCGTCGCGAGAAGCGTGAAAAGAGCGTTTACGTCGCTTCCGCTCCCGTCATTTCCGTGATCGATTCACGCGCCGCCACCGAGACCCTGCTGTATCAGACCGAGCCGCGGCTTAACTCCTCACTTTGGGGAAAAATCTTCTCGCGGCACCTCTTTGACGACCTGCGCCTTTGGGAGGGGCATATCTACGAAGACCTCGACATCATGCCGCGCCTGTTTCTCGCTGCGTCAGCCATCGCGCTCACCACAGCCGCCGTCTATCTCTATCGTCGCAATCCCCGTAGCACCCTGATGGTGTGGAGCGACCGCCGCAAGGACATGCTTGATGTGGTCGGGCGCATAACCCGCATCCCGCAGATTGTCGCCGATCCCGCCTTGCTCCGCGCCGCCTACGACCGTGCCTTCAGCGCCGCCTGCAACTGCCTCATCAACATGCTCCGCCACGCCGACCGCGATTCTGCCACCCTCCGCCGCTGCCTCACCATCCTCCGCGCCACCCGCCACGCCCCCCGCCGCAACCCCCTCTCCCGTCCCCGCACCCGCCTCGCCTCCCTCCTCCTCCCTAAAATGTAAAATGCACATCACCCGGGGATCGGTCTTCTCATGATCCCCGGGTGGTGTGTCTTAAAATTGAAGACCTAATTTGACTATATGTGTTTGAGGATGCGGGCGGGGAGGCCGCCGGCGATGGTGCGCGGCGGCACGTCGCGTGTCACGACCGCTCCCGCGGCGATTATGGCACCTTCACCTATCGTCACGCCCTGAAGGATTGTCACGTTGGCTCCGATCCACACCTTGTCGCCGATCTTCACCGGAGCTACCATCATGTCGGCGCGCCGGTCGGGATCCATGACGTGATTGATTGTGGCAATGACACAGTTGTGTCCCACAAGCACGTCGTCGCCTATCGTGATGCCTCCCTGATCCTGAAATTTGCAACCTGAGTTGATAAACACGCGCTTGCCTATGGTGATATTCTTGCCGCAGTCGGTGTAGAACGGCGGGAAAAGTCCGAAGCTCTCATGCACCGGCTTTCCGGTCAGTTCCGACATCAGCGCGATTATCTCCTCATGGGTGTGAAAGGCGTTGTTGATCTCCATGGTGATGCGTATCGCTTCCTGGCTGAGCTCGTGCATCTTGGCATGCACGGGCGAGCCCCCGGTGATCACGTCGCCTGAGGCCATCGCTTCTATAAATTCCTGTGTAGTCATTGTTTCGCAGGCATCCGGGTGGTGAAGAATGTCGCGATCTGATTCATCGGAATCTTGTCGAGGTTGTCGTAGA
>CAYSKE010000066.1:0-6416 GCA_964431465.1 uncultured Muribaculaceae bacterium
TTATCACTTATGTGCCTTAGAATGCCGGATAACCCGGATTCTGCACATAAATACCTGTGAAATTGTACTGTGCAACTGGAATTGCGAAGTATTCTTCACCCGCATCAAAGTGTGCTTTATCGTAGTAGATGTGGATGCGTTTCTCGTTTTCAAAATACTTTGTCATAGTTTCACCAGCGATACCCCAGCGCACGAGATCAAAGTAACGCTCACCCTCAAATGCCTTCTCCAGACGCATCTCGGTGCGCAATGCTTTGCGTGCATACTCCTTGTCGGTCCATGCCTGGGTGTAGAGACCGATCTTGTAGTTGGCGGCATCCTTGCTTGGATCATTGAAGTCCTTGACATAAGTGGAGTTCATGGCACGCTGGCGTATCTGATTCACACAGGCGCGGGCTTCATCAAGGCGGTCAAGTTCGATCAGAGCCTCTGCCTTGTAGAGGAGCAGGTCGGCGTAGCGGATTACCTGCCAGTTCAGCGCCGATGCACCCCACGGCCAACCCGGATACATGTCGGGAGATTCAGGTGATACCCAGAAACGCTTGATGCAGAAGTGACCGTAAACACCGCGGTCACGTACCCATGAACCGCAGGGAGAGTCAGAGTAAGTCTTCCATGTGATGTTAGGGCGACCGATCACAAAATCAAGGCGGGGATCCACAAAATGATCTGTGTTGCTTGTTTCGATGGTATATTTGTCATTGCCGGCATCATCCTTGTAGGTCTCAAATTTCTCAATCGTGCAGTAGTCGGGGAGTTGCTGGTAATCAAACTCCGGAAGACCGTTTTCATCGGTCTGGTAGGCGTTGATGATGTCCTGCGATGGGAGGAAGAAGCCGTCACCATGATAGGGGCTGTCGCCGCCGGGAGAGTTTAGAAGATTGCTCCAGTTCACGCGACCGCCATCGCTTGTCCCGTCATTAAGTGAGTGCTGTATTGCAAACACCGATTCCTGCCCGTTGTCAAATGCAACAAGATCAAGCTGCTGGAAATCGCTGAGAAGACTGTAACCTTTGATGCCGTCGATGAGAGTTACCACCTCGTTCATGAGATCTTTGTCGATAGAGAGAGTCTTGTGTGTCTGAGGATCCTGCTTGTAAGCCTGATAAAGCTTCACTTTAGCTGCATAGGCACGTGCGATATTGGCGTTCATGCGGCCGACCTCATCCTGGCGGTCGGGAAGATCTTTGGCTGCTTCAAGAAGCTCGGCAGCAATACGGCTCAGGTGTTCGTCGCGGCTATACACGTTGTTGGGGATGGTAGCATAGTCATCATGCGGTGTGTCCTCGGTCACATAAGGAACCTGATTGAAGAATCTTACAAACTCAAAGTAGAAATGAGAGCGTAGCACCTTCATTTCGGCAATGCGCAAATCTCGGTTAGGATAATCCTGCGGGCTGATAGCCTTGAGTGCTCTTATTGCATTGTTTACGCGTGAGAGCTGAGATGCGAAAAGAAACCACTTGCCATCGATGAAACCATTGTTGGTTTCAAGATTGAAAGTCTCCATTGCATGAGTCTCCCATTGGTCACCTTCGCCGCCACCGCCTTTCAGGGCATTGTCAGAGCGGACTTCGCCGAACGACCAGTTGGTTACAGGACGACACCATGGATCACCCATTTCGTTGGTCTTGCCGTTAAGCACCGCATAAGCCGAGGTGATGATGAGATCGATATTCTCAGGAGTGGTCACAATCTCCTCCGAGAGGCTGCCCTGAGCGGGATTGTGCATGAAATCGTCGCTGCACGATGCCAGTGCAAGAGTGCAGAGGCTGGTGTATATGATATTTTTTAATTTCATCGTTGTCACATTTTAAGAGAGTTAGAAACCAAACTGGAGACCGAAGGTGAACTGGCGCGGAAGTGCGTAGGGATAACCGAGACCCTCGGGATCGGCACCGGTGTACTTCGTGATCGTAAACACATTCTGTGCTTGGAGATAAACGCGGGCGTTCTGAAGATGAAGGTTGGTGCGTATTTTCTCTGGCAATGTGTAGCCGAGTGTGAGGTTCTTAAGTCTTACAAACGATCCGTTTTCGATAATGTAGTCCGAGAGATCAAGCTCGTTGTTGGAGTTGTCGGTGGTAGGAGCGGGGACATCACTGTTATAGTAGCCGCTTGAAAGGAACTGTGTGTAGGCATTGGCGGCATCAAGAAGTTTCGCACCGTGGTTGCCGTTCCACCCTTGGAAGAAGTCGGTGTAGAACTTCGAGTTATTGTATGCGTCGCGGATAATGCTTGAGAAGAACATGCTCAGATCAAAGTCTTTCCAGTTAGCGCCAAGATTGAGACCCATTTCTGCTTTCGGAAGATCGGTGCCGAGCCATGTGCGGTCGTTGTAGTTTATCACACCGTCACCGTTGTAATCCACGTAGCGCAGACGTCCGACGCCCGGTTTGCCAAATTCAACCTTGTACTGCTGGTTGTACTGATCCACCTCTGCCTGAGAGTGGAAAACACCGTCGGTCTTGAAGCCCATCCATGAGCCGAGGGGTTGACCGATCATTGTGTAGTCCCCGTAAGCACCGCCCCAGTTGTGTATCTCTGATTCTGGAAGTGCGACCACACGGTTCTTTGTTACGGTCAGATTGAAAGATGCGTCAAACGAGAAGTCCTTGTTTACGTGCTGACGCCAGCCGATCGTGGCCTCTACGCCCTTGTTTACGAGTGAGCCGTCATTCGACCATGCATAACCGCCTTCGCCAAGCATTGCCACATAGCCCGGTTTGAACAGCATGCCGTTAGTCTTTTTGTGGAAATAGTCTATCGAAAGAGTCAGGCGGCTGTTGAGGAGGCTGGCATCAATACCCACATTGGTCTGATGGGTGCGTTCCCACATCAGTGAGCCTGTTATGCTGGTTACGCGGTGTGCGCCCGGAAGAAGTGTGGTGTTGTCGCCGCTCATGTTATAGCCTGCGTTGTTGAGGCTCATGATAAACTTAGCGAAAGTAGCTTCATTGTCAATGAGGTCGTTACCGTTGATACCGTATGCTGCACGGATTTTCAGGTCGTCAAGCCATGAGCGGGTTGATTCCATGAAGTTCTCCTGCGAGATACGCCAGCCGGCCGAAACCGAGGGGAACCAGTCGTGATGCTTGGGATGCGACAGGCGCGATGAAGCGTCGCGGCGCACCGTCACCGACAAAAGATACTTGTTGTCCCACGAGTAATTGATTTTGCCGAAACCTGAGAACATTGTGTAGTTTGAAGCCTTTGCCCCAACATTTTTTTCCGAGGTTACATTTTCAAGATAGAGATAGTTGGGATCCTCTATGTCAAGTCCTTTGCCATAGCCCCACATCTCCTCCCAGTGGTTGCGCTTTGACTCGATACCCACGAGGGCCATGATGGAGTTCTTGCCGAAATCGATATTGTACTGTGCTGTGTTGGTCCACACCCAGTCGGTGTTCTTCGACATATATTGGTTCAGCTCGTTGGTCTGCTCGCGGAGCCATTTCGGGCGGAATGTCTTATCTACTCCACTATAGTAGTTGACACCGAAATTGGTCTTGATGATAAGGTCCTTTACCGGCTCGATCTGGAGGTAAGCGTTGCCGAATACACGCCAGTATTCATGCTTGTTGTTCTGCTCTTGCTCAATAAGGCGCGAGAGAGAGGGAGCGTCGCCCAGCACATCGTCGATTGCGTCCACATAAACACCCGAGTCATCGCGCACTGCTTTGGCAGGATGCTGCTTTACAGCCATTTCCTCGACTCCACCCGGAGCGTTCGTCTGGCGCCACCAGTTCACGGCAACACTGCCGCCGGCTTTCAGACGATTGTTAAGGAAACCGTAATCCGAGCTGAAGCGGGAGTTCACCTTCTGGAAATCAGTGCCCTTCACGATACCGTCGTGATCAAGGAAACTGAGTGAGAGAGAAGAGCTGCCGCTCTCTGTGCCGCGCGATAGACCGATATTGTAAGTCTGCATCAGGGCTGTGCGATGGATTTCATCCTCCCAGTCTGTTGTCTGGGGGCTTACACCTACACCATTGAGGTTGGTGTAGCTCTGAAGTTTTGCGGTAGCACCATTGCCATAGATCGCCGACTGAGGGGTAGCTCCGTCATGAGCATACTTGTATGCGCTCCAATAAACATCGCCCCATGTATAGGCATCGAGAAGCTCAAGTCCCTTGTGGTAGGTCTGGGCTGTCAGGGTAGCGTCAAAAGTTACATGCGACTCACCCTTTTTGGCGCGCTTGGTGGTTATGATGATCACACCGTTGGCTGCCTGTGCACCGTAGATCGATGCCGATGCGGCGTCCTTAAGTACTTGGATCGACTCCACATCGTTTGAGCTTAAGATTGTGGCGGGATTATCACGCGTCATCACACCGTCGATCACATAAAGAGGACCGTTATCAGTGCTCCAGCTTGAACCGCCGCGGATCTTGGTGCCGGTGCTGAGGCCACCCGGTGTGCCATCGGTCGTTACAGTCATACCTGCCACGCGGCCCTGAAGCGACTGCATCACGTTGCCGGTGGGAGTGTCTGCCACATCTTTCATCTTCACCACGGCTACTGAGCCGGTCAGGTCAGATTTCTTTTCAGTAGAGTAACCCACAACCACAACCTCGTCAAGCACCTCGGTGTTTTCCTCGAGATAGATTACAAGTTCGGGTTCTGCGTCTACAGTTTTGGTCACGAAGCCAACGTAGGATATCGACAGCTTCGAGTCCTTGGGGACTGATATTGTAAATTCGCCATTGAAATCGGTGGCGGCACCTGTTTTGGTAGCTTCTGAGATTACAGAAGCGCCGATCAGCGGTTCGTCATCGGTTTTCGACAAAACCGTGCCATGTACCGTGATGTTTTGTGCGTACACTGCCGTTGTGCAGAGGAGCGCGACAAAAAATGTCAGGATTGATTTGGTCATGATATTTGTGTTATTGATTGTTTTATATTGTTTCATCATTCCATGCAGTCGGGTTTCGATTGCACGACAAAAAATATCACGGCATCAGCGCTCTATATAATAAAAGATGTTTCAACTCCCTTAAAAAACCGTTCATTGAAACAAAATTACACATCAATGTAACATCCCTTCCACCATATCCATCACACCGGAGGTGTGTTAATTTGAGGGCTCAGAGTTCTCCGAGCCCTCCGAGTTCTCCGCGTCCTCCGATACCTCCGCGTTCTCTTCTCAAAAAAAATCGGGAGCGCCGTTTTCGGCACCCCCGTTTATAAAGTCAGGTTGTCTTTAGCTTAGCGCAGGGCGATCACCTCGATCTCTACCAGCACCTGCTTCGGAAGCTCCTTCACGGCAACAGCCGAGCGAGCGGGATACGGCTCGGTGAAATTCTCGGCATATACAGCGTTCATAGCAGCGAAATCACCCATGTCGGCGAGGAAAACGGTAGTCTTTACAACATTGTCGATGCTCAGACCGGCTTCAGCGAGGATAGCCTTGAAGTTGGCGATCGACTGGGCAGTCTGCGCGGTGATACCCTCGGGGATCTCGCCTGTAGCGGGGTTCACGGGGATTTGTCCCGATACATACACAAATGTACCTGTGTCGATAGCCTGGCTGTAGGGGCCGATTGCGCCCGGAGCGGCAGTTGTTGCGATAGCTTTTTTCATGATTGAATTATTTAATGAGTGTTTGACTTTTCAGGAAGAATATCACTTATAGTGATGCTGTCGGCATGATCAAGGAGTGAAGTCTCGAGATCGCGCACCGACGAGATTATTTTCGGGAAGCATTTGTTGAAACCAGGGATGAAATCACTCTTCCCCGACTCAAGCGACCGCCTCATCACCATCCCCACCGTGATTTCCTGAGGAGGAAGCGACGGATTGTAACCGAACAGATCTTTCTGCTCGTCCACCACCACGCGGTCGATAAGTCCGAGCTCCATCAGCCGGTTCACCGACGCATCGGCAAGCGACAGCGGTATGCCCCAGTCCCGCGAGATGCTGGTGACATCCATAGGTGTTTCACCGTTCTCAAATCTTCTCACGATCGTCGACAGCACCGCCAGAAGCACCGTCAGTCGGTAGTCGACCGAAATCTTGTTGACCTGTCCTAAGAAGCTGAACCGGCCGATGCTTTGGGTCGAATAGCAGATTACCGCTCCGGCAAGCACGATCATCCACACAAGCTGCATCCACACAAGCAGCAGCGGCAGAAACGCGAAGCTGCCGTAGATAGCATTGTAGCGGCTCACATACACCGCACCCGACACAAACAGCCACTGAAGTACCGTGAAACCGATTCCCGTGAGGATGCCCGCCAGAAAAGCGTTCTTAAACGGCACGCGCGTGTTGGGGATCAGCATATATGCGCCCACAAAGAAAAACCATGTGAGCATCAGCGACGTCAGGTCAAGCAGCCCTGACACCATCGGAGTCAGGAACCTGAAAGGTATCGCCTCCTGCAGTGTGCTCGACATGAACACGTTGATACCGCTGGC
>CAYSKE010000066.1:6516-10048 GCA_964431465.1 uncultured Muribaculaceae bacterium
GTGAAAAGTTGTGACTTGAGTATGTTCTGGAAGCCGAAACCGCGTGCGATCGCAAAGAGCATCGCAAGCACCGGCACCGTCGCGAGCAGAGTCGAGTAGGTCAGCGACGAAGCCTGACTCTGCAGGTCGCGGTCAGTGAAACTTCTCACCGACAGGTTCACGACCTTCAGCAGCCTCACCCCCCAGCGCGTGTCAGGCTGTTCCCACACTCCCACCGACACATATTGCATCCACCCCGTCACGCGGGTCCGCCACTTCTCTATGAGAAGCGCGAGCTTTCCCTGTTTATTGCTGGCGGTCTCTGGCATTGGGGTGGATATTCGATGAGAATGTTGTTAAATGAGGAGGGGCGGGGGCTTTCGATAGCCGTCCCGCCCCTCTTTCAGCTTTTATTCCTTAGATTGCTTATTCAGCAACTTCGTCATTTTTGGTCAGTTCAGTGATCACGGCGCGGAGCTCGTCGACGCTTACCTCCTTGGCCTCTACGGTCACTGCATCCTTGATTGCGTCAAAGAACTTCACGGTAGCGGCGGTGTTGGCAAGCTGCTGGCGGCTCTTCTTGTCGGCGAGCAGTTTCTTGCCGTACTCCACATAGCTCTCGTCGGGAAGATTGGTCAGACCATACTGTGCGAACTGGCGGCGTGCGGCGGCCACTGCCACTTCCAGCACATCCTCCTCGCTGATCTTCACATCGAGCTTCTTGCCCACCTCGTCGCGGATAAGCTGCCACTTCACGTCAGGCACCACATACTTCTCGAAATCCTCGTCGAGTTTCTCGGCGGTGAGTTCCGGATTCTCCAGAAGCAGGTAACGCTTCAGGAATGCGTCAGGCACCTTCACGCCATCGGCGTATGTATCCATCAGGTATTTGCGGGCGCTGAGCTGGAACACCTCCTGGCTTGTCGGAGCAAACTGGGCGGCTACCATCTGAGCCACCTGCTGGCGATACTGCTCCTCGTTCTCGATGTTGGCCTGCGGGCCAAATGCGTTCTTGTAGAACTCCTCGCCAAGCTCTGCCGGCTTCACGATGATGATTTCCGACACAGTCAGCTCGAAGTCACCCTTCACGTTGGCAGCGGCATCCTTGTCGGCGATGTGGAGCATCGACGACATTTCGGTCGGATTCCCCTCGCAGGTAGCCCACGGGTTGAACACGATCTTGTCACCGACCTTGCAGTGCAGGAATTTAGCTGCCTGATCCTTGTCCTTGAAGAACATCGGAGCCACGATGCCGTCGATCACCTGGATAGCGTCGGCGCTCTCCTTCACGGTGCCGTCCTCGTTGAGCTCCATGATAGTGCCCTTCACAAGAGCCTTCTCATCAGCTTCCTCGCCGGGAACCTGGGCGCCGAAGCGCTCGCGCAGAGCCTTGTCCTGCTCATCGATCATCTCGTCGGTCACCTTCACGGTGTAGAAAGGCAGCTTCACATCCTTGTCGAGCTTCACGTCGATCTCGGCGGGAAGTGCGATTTCAAAAGCAAAAGTGTAATCCTTCTGCTCCATGGTGATGGCCTGAGGATCCGATGCGGGAAGCGGCTCGGCTATATAGACGATATTGTTCTCCTTGATATACTTGTCGACGGTCTCGATGACAACGCGGTTGAGCACTTCGCTCTTCACTTCCTTGCCGAAACGGCGCGTAAGATGCTCCACGCTCACATGGCCTTTGCGGAAGCCCGGAATGGTCTGGGTAGCGCCGATTTTCTTCAGTTCGGCTTTCACCTTGGCGGCATAGTCATTCTCTTCGACTGCCACTGTGATTTTGGCGGTCAGTCCGTCGGGGTTTTTCTCGTAGCTAACGTTCATTTCTTTATCTTCGTAGATATATGATTTTCAACTGTCATTTGTTGGGCTGGCGCGACGCTGTTAAGCCTGTGCGCGCGAGACCGGATGCAAATTTAATCCTTAAATCGCAATTAAACAATTTAAGAAAAAAAATCTTTGCGCATAATCCCGCCTCACTCAGCTTTCATTGACTTTTTCATCCATATTCAGTTAAAATTCCTCTTTTGTCCTAAAAACACTTGCCGTTCCCGGATTTATCGGTATATTTGCTTTTATTAGTGATTTGTAACTTCAATAAAGTTTTAATAAACCAATCATATTATTGATATCATGAAAGAAGAAACTAAAAAAGGCATTTCACGCCGTGAGTTTCTGCGGCTTTCTGCTCTTGGCCTCACTGGGCTCACCATCCTCCCGAGCTGGATCTCCAATGGTGTGCGTGTGGCGCCGAGCGACCGCGTCGTTCTTGGCTTTGTCGGACTGGGCCAGCAGGGTCTTTCCGATTTCCAGAGCTTTTCCACCTGCCCCGGTGTGATGGTGGCAGCATGTTGCGATGTTGACTCACTCAAGCGTGAGCGTTTCCGTCGCCGTGTCGAGGCTTGGCAGAAGTCTCAGGACTTGGCGCCCCGTTGCGACATGTATGAGTTCTACGAGGACATGCTCAACCGCAAGGACATCGACGTTATCGAGATCGCTACCCCCGACCACTGGCACGCTCTTGTGGCAATACATGCATGTCAGTCAGGCAAGGACGTCTATTGCCAGAAGCCTTTGGCCTACACCATCACTGAAGGCCTTGCCGTGCAGCGCGCCGTGCGCGACAACAACCGCGTCTTCCAGATCGGTAGCCAGCAGCGTTCCAGCAAGGAGTTTCAGGATGCCATCGCACTCGTCCGTTCAGGCAAGATCGGCCACATCGACAAGGTTTATGCCCGCGTAGGCGAGCCCCCGAAGCCCCTCGATCTCCCCGAGATGCCCGTTCCCGGCAACCTCAACTTCAACCAGTGGCTCGGCCCGCTCAACGATCCCAAGGTGCACTATCATCCCGACCTCTGTCCTCCCATCTCTCTTGAACCCGAGGAGAACGAGAAACTCTGGGGAGCTTGGCGTTGGTATCAGGAGACCGGCAACGGCTACACAGCCGACTGGGGTGCCCACATGTTTGATATCGCTCAGGCAGCCATCGGCATGGACGGCTCAGGTCCCATCGAGTTCATCCCGCAGGGTTACAACGGTGCCGACTATGCCACTATGAAATATGCCAACGGCATCGTGATGACCGAGCAGCCCTTCCAGGAAGACGACGAGTGGGCTCGCGGCATCAAATTCATCGGCGACAAGGGCTGGCTCAAAGTTGCCCGTGGCTACATCGAGTGCTCCGATCCCGCTCTTCTCCCCAAAGAAGAGAAGAAAATCGCCGCAGGCGAGTATGAGGTTAGCTCGCCCCACATGCAGAACTTCATCGACTGCGTGCGTTCGCGTCAGAACCCCATCGCCCCTGTCGAGGTAGGTTGCAGCACCAACACCCTCTGCTGCCTGCAGAACATCGCCCGTGAGCTCGGTCGCCCCGTCAAGTGGGATCCCGCAACCCTCAGCTTCAACGGCGACAAAGAGGCCCAGAACCACCGCCTCTACTGGTACGAGTACCGCAACCCCTACAAGTTGCCCTACTTCTCCTGATCCACCTTCACATACCTATTATAAGTATATACGGACGCACCCCCGCGCCCGTATATATTTTATATAG
>CAYSKE010000067.1:0-10044 GCA_964431465.1 uncultured Muribaculaceae bacterium
GGAGGTCTCGGAGAGCGCGGAGGGGGCGGACGCTCCATGAAGCGTCCCTACTCTGAGGGGGAGAGTACGCGGATATCTCGGAGGTCGCAGGGAAGTGGGAGTAGCTAATATAGCCAAGATAGCTAATATAGAGAAGGTCGCTAAGAGGGGTTGGGGGTGGTTTGTGTGGAATGGGGTTGGGGATGTCGGGGGGATGTTGTATATTAGCGGGAAAGGTTGATGGAATATGAGTGGACGTGATGTGATGAGGTGGGTGTGGGTGCTGGTGTTGCCGGTGCTGGTGATGTCGTGTCGTGGTGGCGGAGATGCCGCCGGGACGGGGGCGCAGGATGTGCATGGGGAGATGTATGCACGGGTGGACTCGGCGCTGACGGGATTGGAGGAGGAGGGTGAGCAGGCGGAGTGGCGTGTGGCGGGGCTGCGGAAGCAGTTGTCGCTGACTAGGGATGGGGATGAGGTGTATGAGTTGCAGAAGCAGATCGTGGAGGAGTTTGCTACGGTGGATATGGATTCGGCCCTGAATTATGCGGAGCGGAATCTGGCTCTTGCGCGCAGGATGCACCGGCCTGACCGGGTGGGGGAATGCAGGTTGCGGCGGTCGTATGTGAGGACGCTATGGGGTGATTATGCGGGGGCTAATGAGGAACTAAATGCTGCGGAGGGATATGTGGATTTTGATGATCTGCGTATTCAGCATTGTTTCCAGTATCTCTACAATGCGCTTTGTGGTGCGGACGGTGGAAGCGGCGTAAATGCCGATACCGGAAAGCGGGCCGGGATGCTTCAGAATTTGCTTAAAAATGACGCTGACGGCAATCTGATGCTTTGGTCGAGGTATTTTACCACGGAGGGTGAGGATGCCCGTCAGGGGCTACGAAATGAGGTGGAGGAACGTCTGACGGAGCTGCAGCCCGACGGGGTGTGGATGGGGCATCTGGGCTACGTGGGGGCGTTGCTTGCGCTGGAGGCGGGGGACAGGTGCCGTGCGGCTGAACTGGCGGGGGATGTGGTGCTGAGTCTGGGAGGGCATGTGCGTGTGTATGCGCCGGCTCTGAGGATGCTTGCCGATCTGGCTGAAGAGGAGGGGATGCCGGAGATGGGCGAACGGCTCAGGAGTCACTACGAACGGATTATGTAGGAACAATGAAATATAAATCTTCGCGATATGAAAAAGTTTCTTTGCGGGTTGTCGTTGCTTGCAATGACGGCTCTAAATGCCCAGTCGAAAATGATTGAGATAGCTTTGTGGCCCGATGGGGCTCCCAACACTAATGAACTGACGGGGCCGGAAGGGATGTCGGGGGTGTGCGTGACCAATGTGAGTGAGCCGGTTCTCTATGTGTATCCGGCAGCGAAGCCTAACGGCACGGCTATCGTGATGTGTCCGGGCGGGGCTTATGCGGGGCTTGCTATGGCGCATGAGGGCACTGACATGGCTGACTGGCTCAACGCGCAGGGGGTGACGCTGGCTGTGCTGAAGTACAGGATGCCTAACGGTCATGACGATGTGCCGCTGGCCGATGCCGAGCAGGCGATGCGCATCATGCGCTCGCGCGGCGGTGAATGGGGTGTGAATCCCAATTCGGTGGGTATCGCGGGGGCTTCGGCGGGAGGACATCTCGCCACGACGCTTGCCACGCACTACTCGTCGGCTGCGACGCGCCCCGATTTCCAAGTGCTGTTTTATCCGGTGGTGACGACTGAGAAGGGTGTCACGCATCAGGGCTCAGTGGATAATCTTTGCGGCAAGACGCCTACCGAGGAGCAGATGCGCAAGTTCAGCAATGAGCTTCAGGTGACACCTGAGACTCCCAAAGCGTTCATAATGGTGTCGGCCGATGACCGCGCTGTGCCTGTGGCCAACAGTCTGCGCTATTTCGACGCCCTGACGCGAAATGGGGTGATCTCGACGCTGCATGTGTATCCAACGGGTGGTCACGGCTGGGGATATTACGATACGTTCCCCTATAAGGATCTCTGGAAGGGTGAACTCGAGGAGTGGTTGCGGCGCGAGGTGATCGACAAGTAAACCAGTCAGCAGGCGGACGCACCGTGGTACGTCCGTACACAGAGGGGAGGAATGAATTAAGGGGCGCACGAGCAACCGTGCGTCCCTTAATTTACAACTTATAGGATTGATCTGGCGTTTATTTCTTTCCGTCGAGCACCTCCTGAAGGAGCACGGGCTCGTTGGTGGTGATGAAGTCGACATCCATGTCGATGAGCTTCTTCATGTCCTCAACATTGTCGACTGTCCAGACGTTGACTTTCAAGCCGAGGTCGTGAGCCTGCTTAACCCACTCGGGATTTTTGTAGATGACGTTGTAGTGGTAGTCGGCACCGTCGAGTCCGAGTGCTTTGAGCTTGCGGGGGGTGAGGTCACCGTCGAGGTAGTAGACGGGCACGTCGGGGGGGAGGAGTTTCTTGAACGCGATGCAGGCGTTGATGGAGAATGCGATGATGTCGGTGCGGTCAAGGAGGTGGTAATACTTGAGGGCGTCGACGATCTTAGCTGCCGACTCGTCCTCACGCTTGGGGTCGGGGAGCGATTTCATCTCGAGCACAAGGCGGGTGTCGCCGGGAGTGGCAGCCACGGTAGCGAGGTACTTGTCGAGCGAGGGGAGGTTCTCACCGTTGTCGAGGATGACGGCGGTGGCTTCGTTGAACTTGGCTGTGACCATGTTGACGCCCTTGAATGTCTGGTCGTGGTTTACGACGAGACCGCCATCGGCGTTCATCCAAACGTCCATCTCCGATCCATAGACTTTTATGGAGTCGGCTTTGTTCCATGAGGCGATGGAGTTCTGGGCTGAACCGGGTGCGCGCCAGTAGCCACGGTGTGCGACGATCTTGGGCTGAGCGACAGCAGTGAGTCCGATCAGGGCTGCTGCAAGAAATGCGGTAAGTTTCATGATTTATAATTTATTGGTTTGGTATATAGTTTTCATTGTCGGGGCAAGGGAAAGCCCGGGGTGGCGACGATGTGCCACGGTGAGCCGCCGACTGAATCGCCGACGGTGACGAGCATGATCTCTATGCCGGGATGACGCGATGCCATGCTGAGCGAGGCTTCGGAGCCGAGCACCATGCAGGCGGTGGCAAGGCCGTCGGCGGTAGCGGCATCGGGGGCGATGACGGTGGCACTGAGCACGTCGGTTGTGACTGGGTGCCCGGTGACGGGGCTGATGGTGTGGCCATAGCGTCCGGTAGCGGCATTGTCGCGGTAGTTGCGATAGTTGCCTGATGTGGCTATGCCGCAGTCGGTGAGGCTGATCGTGGTGAGCTGTTCATGGGATGGAGTGCCGTCGGTCGCGACCGGGGCATCGACCTGAAGCAGCCACTTTGTGTCGCGTGCATTCACGCCTGACAGCGCGAGATCGCCCCCCACCTCGACCATGCAGTCGGTGACACCGTTGCGCCGGAGCATTGCGGCGACTTCCTGTGCGGCGAATCCCTTGCCTATTGCCCCGAAGTTGAAAGAGGTGGCAGCTGTCTTTTTTGAGATATGGCCGTCGGGGAGGATGTGGCAATCGGCTATGCCTACCGAGGCGAGCGCAGAATCGATAGCGGCATCTGTGGGAACAGGATGTTCGCCCGATGAGCCGAATCCCCATAGCTCGACGAGCGGCCCGACAGTGGGATCGCATGCGCCGCCGCTGATCCCGGAGATAGTCTTGGATGCTGCGATGACGCGACGCAGGATATCGCCCGCCACCACGTCGTCGCCGCGGTTGAGTGCCGAAACGGGGCTGTCGGGATCGAACACCGACAGCTCGCTCTCGATGGCGTTGAGGAGCACGGTGATGGAGTCGGATAGATCCACCGCCGAGCGATAGGTGATGTTGCAGGCGGTGTCGCAGGTGAGTGCATGATAGTCGCGCCAACGGTCGCCGCCGCACGCTGTGAGCGCCGCAACGGTGCAAAATACCCCAATAAACCTCAACACGACTTTCATACCACAAATTTAGATTATAAAATTATTAATCAAAAGTTGTGGCATGAAATTATGTTGAAAAAATTGTGTTGCGAAAGCGCAGGTTTTTCTGAGCGAAAGTGCCGGGTCAGTTTCCGCCTCCTCCCTCGCCTCCCGATGATGAGGCTCCGCCTGACGATCCACCCACAACATCGTCGTTGTTTATACCCTTGGCGACTTTCTTAACTGAAGTGTTGAGGCTGCCGAACCGGTAGCTGATGTTGAGGCCGAACATGGTCATGTTGTAACGATAGCTGCGCGAGCGTGAGGTCATGCCATCGTTCCATGAGCGTGAGATGTAGCCGGGATGGCGGGTGTGAATGGGGTTGGAGATGTAGATGCGCACGCTCAGGCGGTCTTCTTTAAGGAATGAGCGGCGCAGATTGAGCCCCCAGTACAAATCAGACAGGCCATAGGCATACGTGTGGGAGTACATGCCTGGTGCCGAGGCCCAATAGTTGCCGTAGACCGAAAGATGCATATTCCATGGCAGGCGCTGTGTGACACTTCCGTATAACATCTGCCCCCAGCCCGATGCGCGGTCACCGTTGGATGGATTCTTGACGTAGCTGTAGTTGGTGCGGGCGTTAAGCATCAGTGAGGTTTTGGCCGTTGGCCGCCAGCTTACATATCCTCCGAGGCTTACGTTGCGGCGGCGTCCGGCGTTGGCATAGTTGGAGTAGGTGTGGTCACCGAGAGAGTATATTACGCTTATTATCTCGTTGTCGGCGAAATCGAAACTGCTGTTGATACTTGCCGAGATCTTGGCACCCATGAGATTGTAGTTGAGCCCAAGCGAATTGACGCGCACGCTGGTGAGGTCGGGGTTACCCTCGGATGTCTCGTTGGGCGAAGTCTTTACGGCTGGATTCAGATAGTAGATGCCGGGGCGCTGGATGCGTGAGCCGAAGGAGAGTTTCAGTGAATTGCGCTGATTGACGTTGTACATCACCGATGCGTTGGGAACCCAGTCGTTGAGGTTGGCCGAGAAGGGTTCGTCAGATCCGTCGGGAAACTTGGCTGCCAGACGGGAGAACTCGTAGCGCACGCCGGCACGTGCACCGAACTTGCCGATGTTCAGGCGATAGTCGGCGAATAGGGCGCCGATGTCGGTGAGATGCTTGAAGTCGGTGTGGTCGGTGTTGACACCCACATACTCGCGCGTGGTGTTGCTGTGGTTGTCGCGGTGGATGTATTTACCGCCTATGTCAAATGTATTTGCTTTGTTGATGGGGCGTGTCCAGTCGATCTGCACGGTGTGTTCCATACCACTTTCCCGATTGTCGGAATTAATGCCGGTATATGGCATGGGCACGTTCTCGGTGTCGGTGTACTCTGTCTCGGAGACTGCTTTATTATGACTGCCGGCCACACGGTAGGAGAGAATGATGGTTTCTCCCTCGCGGTTGGTCGAACGCTGATAGTTGAAACTTCCGTTCATGTTGCTCCAGCGTGTGGGATTTGTGCGGGAGACAGTATTGTAACTGTAGAGGCGGTTGCCTTCGGCATCGTACATTGTAGTCGAAGAAAAATTGTCGCTTTTATCCGACATGAGGAATCCACCGAACTCTACGGTGAAAAGGTTGTACTTGTCAAGGTCAAGGCTGCTCTCAAACCCGTAGTAGCCCATGGCGTCCTTCGAACTGCCTTTTGTCTCCGAAGTCAGGCGATTGCCGGTCTGCAGATAGTTGGTCTCCGACTCAGAGCGGCTTTTTGATCCTCGGCGTGGGGTGAATGATGAACCACCGTAGAACGACAGCGAAAACTTGTCGTATTGCGCAGAGAGGAAAATGTTGGGTGTGGGGACATTCTCGGTGGAATTATAATTTAGTCCGACGTTGCCCATCGCTCCTTTGGTGATGACATTCTTGACGGTGATGATGTTGAGGATCGCGGTCGTGCCCTCGGCATCCTCGCGTGCGCCGGGATCGGTGATAACTTCGATCTTCTGGATCATCGATGCGGGAAGCGCCTTGAATATCTCCTTGGCGTTGTTGCTGTAGGTGTTGTTGGGGCGGCCGTTTTTGTAGATCTTGAAGCTCGTGGAGCCGTTGACCTTGATCGTGCCGTCGGGGTCGACGCTCACGAGAGGCACTTTGTTGAGCGTCTCGTTGAGCATGGAGGTTGCTGACTCGACGTCGCTCGTCACATCGTAGCTGATGCGGTCGATCTCAACCGACACAAGCGGCTTGGCGGCCTCGACCACGACCTCGCTGAGCAGATTTTCGTCGGACTGCGTGACGATGGTGCCGAGATCGACTGTGGGATTTGCTGCCGTAACTTCAAAATCTCTGACGGCGGGCGTTTTTCCGACCGAAATGATCATCAGTCGGTAAGCTCCGGCATTTTTCAGCGTGGAGGCGAAATCTCCGTTGGTGCCGGTCACGTTCACGCTCACGGGTTTGACGGAATCGGTCTGCGAGAAGATGCGCACGGTAGCATAGATCTCGGGCTCACCGTCGGCATCGACGGCAACACCTTTGACCGAAAAATTCTGCGCACCGGCAGCAAAGACGGAAAATGTGGAGATTAACAGCAGAAGTAGTGCTCTTGTAAGAAAACGTGACATTCTGATCCGGGAAATGTTGAAACGTTAGATAGAAACAAACTTTAGATTCGCAAATATAATATAAATCCCCTGAAAACAAGGAATTTTTCAGGGGGGGGGGTAAAAATATGTTAAATTTTAATCCTGCCGATGCGAGGCACCAAAGTAAAACGGGAGAGTATATAGCGGATAGTTGGTAAGATTCTCCTGCTCGCGGTAGCCGAGGAGCGAAAAACGTAGCCCTCGTTTCCCGGGATTGTCCTTAATAAATTGTGCGACCGATTTTCCACGGACATTTGTAGTGGCTTTTACTTCAATAGGGTACACTTCATCGTTGAGCTGAATGACAAAATCCAACTCGGCGGGAGTGCGGTCGTTGCTCCAATAAAACAGGTCTATACCTGCTGCGATAAGCTGTTGGGCTACATATTGCTCGGTCATCATGCCCTTGTACTCGGTGAGGGCGTCGCTATTTTCAATGATTACTGTTGCCGGGAGTCCTGCCATGCATCCGAGCAACCCCACATCAAGAAAGAAGAGCTTAAACACATCCATTTCCTCGTAGAACCTAAGTGGAAGGGCAATTTTTTTAAGTCGGTTTACTTTATAGACAAGTCCGGCATCGGTAAGCCACTGGATTGCCATCTCAAAATCGGCAGCACGCGATCCCTTTTTTACTGCCCCATAAATAAACTTTTTGTTTTCGCGGGCAAGCTGTGCTGGAAGACTTGCAAGCACCTGACCGATTCTGACCGATTCTGTTTTTGAAGAGTGCTTTGATATGTCGCGCCTATATGCATCAGTTATGGCGATCTGCAGCTTGCGCACCTCGTTGAGATCTCCTTTTTCGGCGAAAGATTTTACGACCTCGGGCATCCCTCCGACATAATAGTATTGCCGCAGAAATTCAGCCAGTCGGCCGGAGAATGCTGAGATCAGCTCATTGTCGTGGCTTAGTACTGCATCACATAACGATTTCTGACCAATTCCATAGAGAAACTCCTCGAAGTCCATGGGGTATATCTTCAGAATATCGACTTTCCCCACCGGATAAGATTCGTTTTGCGACAAGGTGACACCCAAAAGTGATCCGGCAGCCATGACATGATAGTCGGGAGCGTTCTCACAAAAATATTTCAGGCTATGGAGTCCGCGTGGGGCCTCCTGAATTTCATCAAGAATTATGAGGGTGGAATGCTCATTGATAGTCTCACCGGAGATGGCCTGAAATCCCATCAAAAGCCGGCGAATGTCATAGTCGTTAAGGAAAAGTTCTTTTGTCAGAGGTTCGGTGTCGCAGTTGATATATACCACATTTTCATATTCACTGCGTCCAAATTCTTTCATTAGCCATGTCTTTCCTACCTGACGTGCGCCAAGCAAAAGAAGCGGTTTACGACCGGAAGATTCCTTCCATCGTAGCAGATCCTGATATGTTTTTCTATACACTTTTGTAATTTGTTGATTTGATGCAAATATACATTTTTTCGATGGATCAAAATGCGAAAAACTACATTTTTTCGATGGTTCAATCTGACAAAAACTACAAAAAATCGATGATTCAATCTTCGTTCAGAGATCGCCGGAGGGTATATTATGATTTTTTTAGATATGAAATATGTGCTTATAATTGTTATTAATGATGTATGTTTTATACATTAGTGACCGAAAAGATCAAGAATAAAAAATAGAATAATATGAAACACTCGTTTGTTTTCCTGGCTGACGGTTTTGAGGAGATCGAAGCCGTGACGCCTGTTGATGTGATGCGCCGTGCAGGATTGGATGTGAAGACTGTTTCGGTCAGCGACTCGCATGTGGTGACCGGCGCGCATGGTGTGAAGTACACTGCCGATATGCTCATGAGCGACGTTCCGTCAACCGACCTTCAGTGGCTCGTGCTCCCCGGCGGTATGCCCGGTGCCGAGAATCTTTATAACTGCAAGCCGCTTGCCGAACTCTTGCGCCGTCACGCCGCCGAAGGTGGCAAGATCGCCGCTATCTGTGCTTCACCCGGTGTCGTGCTCGGTCAGCTCGGTTTGCTCGACGGCAAGGAGGCTACATGCTATCCCGGTTTTGAGGGGATGCTGGGTGAAAAGTGCTTCCATGTGCCCGTGCCGGTTGTGTCAGCTGAAAATGTAGTGACAGGCAACGGCCCTGCCGCCGCTCTGCCGTTCTCGCTTGCGATTGTGGCCGCTACCCTTGGCGAGGGAACCGCCAAAGAGATCGCTTCGCAGATGCAGATGCAGAAATAAGTAATACTCTGAGAGCTCCGAGAACTCAGAGTACTCCGAGGTCTCGGAGTGGGAGGGGAGGGATTATTCGCGGAAATAGACGCGCTTTACGCGGCGCGACACTGAGGTGAGTATCTCGTAAGGGATTGTACCGAGGGTGTCTGATAGCTTTTCTACCGGCACTTCCGGACCAAAAATCTCTACCCGGTCACCGGGGATGCATCCGGGACAATCGGTCACGTCGATCATGCACAGATCCATGCAGATGTTTCCGACAGTGGGGCACATGACACCACGCACCATCATCGATGCCGCGCCATTGCCGAAATGGCGGTCGATGCCGTCGGCGTAGCCGATGGGAAGCGTGGCAATCACGGAGTCGCGGGTGAGCACCCCTTTTCTGCCGTAGCCGACGGTGGCACCTTTCGGCCAGTGTTTCACGGAGATCACTGTGGTGTAGAGTGCCGACACGGGGGTGAGGCCGTCCTCGATCTCCGGCGGAAGCGTGGGGATGCCGTAGAGTCCGATACCGAGACGGCAGGAGTCCATCTGGGCTTGGGGGAAACGGAGGATTCCGGCGGTATTGAGGATGTGGCGGCGGAAAGGACGGTCGGGAAGTGCGTCGGCGATTGTGTCGCACATTCGGCTGAATGTGTCGATCTGGCTGTTGGTGTAGTCGTCCATATCAAGGCAGTCGGCAGTGGCAAGATGCGAGAAAACCGAACGGACTTCGATAAGTTCGGCGGGAATCTCGCGCAGGCGCCCTATAAGTGCCGGGAGCGAGTCCTCGGTGAAGCCGAGACGCCGCATCCCGGTCTCGAGTTTGATGTGCACCACAGCCTTGCGGCGTGCGGTGGCGGCTGCAGCCGCAATCTCGTCGAGGAAGCGCAGATCGTAGACAACCGGCTCAAGATTCATCCTCAACATTCCGTCGAGGTCGTGTCCGCGGGGATTGAGCACCATTATGCGGCATTTCACTCCATGCTCGCGCAACTGTTGCCCCTCATCGGCTACCGCTACCGCCACGGCTTCGACTCCTTGAAGTTCAAGGGTGTGGGCAATCTCAGTGGCTCCTGCGCCGTAGCCATCGGCTTTTAGCATACATATAATGCCTGTGGTGGGGCGCAGATGCGAGCGGAAATAGTTGTAGTTGCGCACTATTGCGTCGAGATTCACCTCGAGCACCGTTTCGTGCTGACGCGCTTCGAGCTTGCCGAGCAGAAGTGTGACCGCCTCTGAGGTCAACCCGGAGGTGTTGATGTAGATGGTCTCGTCGGAGAAACGCATGC
>CAYSKE010000068.1:0-1956 GCA_964431465.1 uncultured Muribaculaceae bacterium
AGCTCTACAATGAGCACCGCCGTGGTGTGGAGGCGGGATATGCCAAGTTTGAGACGTTCCCGGTGTGGAGCCTTCCGCTGAAGCATCCGGTGAATATCGCATACGAAGCTGCCACGGCAGACCTGAACGATGTGAATATGATCGATCCTTTCCATCTTGAGGCCTACGGTGTCACTGCAATCAACTATAACCGTGACATAGAGATTTTCCCGGTGCTTAACGCTCTCTTTGAGGGTGTGTACGGCGAGAATCCCTATAAATCGCCTACTGACATGGGTGTGAACATGGTAGGCTTCTGCATCAGCGATGACGATGTGTGCCGCGAGGCGTCGAAGAATGAAATCATACGCCGCTACTACACAGCTCTCAACCAGATGGCTAACGGTAAGGGTAATGACGCTGAGGTGAGCAAAATCGCCCTGAACATGAATCAGGCGAAAATCTCGCCCAATGACCGCCCTCAGATTGTGGCTGCCCGCGAGCGCGCCGCTGCAAGCGGCCGGCCGAGCTCGGCGATAGAGCTGCCTGACGGAACGATCATCACGGCAGAGCAGGGTGATCTTCTCGGGCCGAGCGCAGCGCTGATACTCAATGCAATCAAGCATCTTGCAGGGATAGATCACAACGTGAAGCTCATCCCGCAGGACATGATCGAGCCAATACAGCACACGAAGATCAATTTCCTGCGCTCGCATAATCCGCGTCTGCACACCGATGAGGTGCTTGTGGCACTTAGCGTGCTGTCGACGACCGACGAGCAGTGCCGCCGCGCGCTATCGTATCTGCCGGAGCTTGAAGGGTGTCAGGTTCACTCGACGGTGATGCTCGGCGAGGTTGACCACAAGATTTTCAAGAAGCTCGGCGTGGGGCTGACATGTGACCCGCGCAACCGCAAGAAGGGGTAAAAGCGGGTGATATATAAATAGATAAAGGAAGTGCCGGATGCCGGTGCTTCCTTTTGCTTTTTTCAGGAGAGGGAAATAAAAGAAATATAACCATGTCGATTGATGAAGTTTTTTGTATCTTTGCAGTGTTATGGTAACTCCAGTAGCCGAGAGCGGCTGCCAGTGAGCCGCGAACCAACAGGCTTACAAGGAGTTTTAATAGGGAATCCGGTGAAAATCCGGAACAGTACCCGCTGCTGTAAGTTCCAAATAAAAAGGCTGTCACACAAAAGCCATTGCCCATCGGGCGAGAAGGCGTGACGATGCCGGAACAAGTCAGAAGACCTGCCATAGCCCCCCTCAGAGATTTGCGCCTACGGGATTATGGGCAGATGGTCTTCAGATGATAAAACTTTCGTAAAAGATCGGTTTATTAGCTAAAGCTAACCGCATTATACTCCCGTGTGCACGCCAATTTCTTGCTGCGTAGCATCCGGGAGCAGTTGTTTCATGCGGATTGATTAACTAATTACATATTATCACAATGCGAAAGTTTTATTATAGTCTATTAGTGTGTCTGTGCACCATGATTGCAGGGTGCGGATATGATGACAGCGACATCTGGGATGCCGTGGAGAATGTGTCGGGTCGTGTGGATGCCCTTGAGTCGGCAACCTCGCGCCTTAACAGCGATCTTGCGGCAATGAACACAATCGTTAACGCTCTTGAAAACCGCCTTGCCGTCACTGAGGTCAACAGCACGGCTACGGGTTATGAAATCAAGTTTTCGGACGGCACCAGCGCAAGCATCAATCATGGACGTGACGGGGCTGCCGGGGCAACCGGCGCACCGGGTGTGAGTGCTCCTGAAATATCGATCAAGCAGGACACTGACGGTGACTATTACTGGACACTCGGCGGCGAATGGCTGCAGGTGGATGGTAAGAAGGTACGCGCTAACGGCAAGGATGGCAAAGACGGCGAAAATGGTAAGGATGGGGAAAATGGCAAAGATGGCAATGACGGCAAAGATGGGCAGGATGGACAGCCGGGTGCCGATGGCCAACCGGGT